>JACSRR010000120.1 GCA_014879635.1 Ignavibacteriaceae bacterium
ATTTTAATTTAACTTTAAAGATACGCATTTTATCTAACTTTCTAATAAGCAATAGATGAAACTATTAAGTAGTTGTTCAAAAATGCTCGCATTGCGAACTTAAAAATTTGAACATTTTCCCTTATCAATTAGTTAAGCAACTTAAAAATTTAATAACACGGTATGACAACGGTAACACAAAACTTTATAAAATCTAACATATAGCAACAAACTGCCCAATCTTTATTATTTTTACCGTTAGTATAAATTTGTTTAAATTAATTAAAGTGAAAATTATGTATCGTTTAGTTTCGGTGCTGTTTTTGTCAATACTCATAACAGCTTGTTCTTCTTCAAACGAGGAAAATAAAGCCGTTATCGAAAGCCCATTGTATGAACATGTTTGGGAATTATATCAACTCGAAAAAGCTAATTTAGAAGGTCTTGATCATAAAAGAATCCCATATTTAGCTTTTCAAGGCGGCAGGTTTAATTTTGGCGGTTTTGCCGGTTGTAATACTGTTACAGGTAAATTTGAAATTTCGGATAAATCTTTTACTTTTGGTGAGTTAACCATCACTAAAATGAATTGCGATGATATGAATGTAGAAATAACATTTTTAAACGCTCTTAATAAAGTTAATAGTTATAAAGTTGCCGACAAGGTACTTACTTTTTATCATGACGATTTAGCAATCATGATTTTTAAACCACAAACTCAAAAGGAATAATATGAAAAACTATTTTTTTGCTATCATATTTCTAGCACTATTTTTCGCAGGTTGTTCAGCATCTAGCGATAAAAAGGAATTTACTCCAAGTCCCGTTTACAATTATGTTTGGGTGGCTCAACAACTTGCTAATACCGACTTAGAAAAAGTTGCCAACGAAGATAAGCCTTACCTCAACTTTGACCCCGAAAAAGGAACTTATGACGGTTTTGGCGGCTGTAACAGACTTTCAGGTACTTTTGAATTAACCGGAAACAATATTAAGTTTTCCCCTGCAGCAGCTACAAGAATGGCATGTAACAGCATGGCTGTTGAAGATAATTTTTTAAAAACTATCGAAAAAGTTAATTCCTACAAAGTGGAAGGAAAAACTCTCACTTTGTACACCGACGGTTTAGCCGTTCTAATTCTCAATGCAATGCAATAATTTTGCTTTCCCCCTTTTTTTAAGTTCCGGCACCCCCGGAACTTTTTTATTTTAAATGAGTACTATTTTAACAAAAATAGTTATTCATTAATTAAGAGATTATTGTGTATAAAATATTAATTGTCATTACCTTAACAATCCTCTTTGCGGGATGTTTTTCACAATCCGTAATAAAAGAGGAAACAGTTTTACTGTCTAATAATCTTTGGACTTTATCAAGTTTACCCGGTATTGAGGTTTTAGATAGTCAATCAGAAAAGGCTCCAAATATCAGTTTCAATTTAAATGAGAATAAAGTTTCGGGATTTGCCGGCTGTAACAGATTCATGGGTCCGGTACAAATTAACGGTGAAACAATTAAATTCGGAAATATTGCTTCTACAATGATGGCATGCCCTGAAATGGAACTCGAAATCAAGTTCATGAAAATCTTCAATACGGTAGATAGATACACAATTCAAGACGGTAAACTGATTTTCTTTTCAGGTGATAATGTAGTAGCAAAGTTTAATAAAGGAAAAGCGAGTGAGGGGATAAAATAATAGATTGGAATACCAAAACGGCTTTTGACTCCCGAGATGTCACACAAAAAACAGTTGACAAATTTAGTGGGTAGTTCGCTACGCTTGCAGTGGGTAGAAAAAGAAGTAAAGGGTGAAGAGTGAAGGGTAAAGGGTAAAGGGTGAAGAGTAAAGGGTGAAGAGTAAAGGGTAAAGGGTAAAGAGTGAAGGGTAAAGAGTGAAGGGTAAAGAGTGAAGAAATAGTTGGCAGATCGCTAACGCTGAAAGTTCGCTGCGCTGACAGTGAACAGAAAGCTCGACGGGGTCGGAGGTAAATAGTAAAGGGTAAAGAGTGAAGGGAAAGCGAAACGCAATGAACTGAAAATTAATAAATGTCAATGTAAAATGAAATTATGATGCCGGAGGTGTCACATATTTGTAGAAAAAAAGAAATTCAGATTTGTTCAGGACCCCGGAGGCGGTCGCATGTTAAATTTATTCAAATTAATATTAATCTTAAAAATAATTTACTGCCTGTCATTGCAACTCCGCTCAATTCCCGACCGGGATGCGTGATGGAATTCAGTGCAGTTTTGCTTTTATGATTTAATTTTTCTTTAATTAACAACATTGGATAGTGATTAGTGATTAAAATATAATCCTGAACCCCGGACATATTTTCCCACCTAATAATTGTAATCACCAATATTCACCCCTAATTCAGCCCGGTTAAAAAACTCAATTTTTACATTATATTTTGTCAAAAAAAATCGTTATTTTTACACACTATAACATTCAATTATAAATAAAGACTTTCTTAACATAAACTCACCGAGAGGCAAGATGAAATTGAAAAAATTTCTACTTCTTTTAGTTATCACACTATCCATACAAATTTCCGCTCAATCGCAGAACCCTAAAAGAGAATTTAGAGGTGCTTGGATTGCAGCCGTAACAAATCTTGACTGGCCAACTCAACGAACAAACCCCGCAGCTCAAATTGAAGACCTTAAAAATTTATTAGACCAGCTTCAGGCAGCAGGTGTAAACGCAGTCATGTTTCATATTAGAACAGAGTGTGATGCACTTTATCAATCAAATTAT
This sequence comes from Ignavibacteriaceae bacterium, assembly GCA_014879635.1. Taxonomy (GTDB): domain Bacteria; phylum Bacteroidota; class Ignavibacteria; order Ignavibacteriales; family Ignavibacteriaceae; genus BA9. The sequence goes on from JACSRR010000120.1 coordinate 2,742, forward strand.
GAGCCTTGGTCATATTGGTTAACTAATTCACAAGGAACTCCCCCTAACCCCTTTTTTGATCCGCTTGCATTAGCAATTGAAGAAGCTCACAAAAGAGGTATGGAGTTACACGCTTGGTTTAACCCTTACAGGGCTGAAAGACTCATAGGTGGCTATACTCTGGCACCAAATCACCCGCTTGTTCTTAACCCTTCATGGGGTATTACCGCAGGAACTGCAAAAATTCTTGACCCGGGTTTACCTATGGTTAGAACTCATATCCTAAATGTTATTATGGATGTGGTTAGTAGATATGATGTTGACGGTGTTCACATGGATGATTATTTCTATCCATACCCGCCAAATCAAATTACTAATCAAGATGCTAACACTTTTGCCACTTACCCTAACGGTTTCACAAACATCCACGATTGGAGAAGAAATAACATCAATATGTTAATTGCAGGCATTAGTGACAGTATTCAAGCAGTGAAACCTTATGTAAAATTTGGTATGAGTCCGTTCGGTATCTGGAAAAACGGCGTTCCTCCGGGAATTTCCGGCTTAGACGCTTATAGCACAATTTATTGCGATGCTATTAACTGGTTGCAAAACAGAACTGTTGATTATCTTACCCCACAATTGTACTGGCCTTTTGGCGGTGGGCAAGATTACGGTAAATTAATGCCGTGGTGGGCTGATTCGGTTCATGCTAACAACAGGCATTTTTACCCCGGTATGGCTACTTACAGAATCCCGAACTGGAGTAATAGCGAAATTCACAATCAAATTAGAGCAAACCGTTCAAATCCGAAAGTGCAAGGTAGCGTCTTTTTTAGAGCAAGAGATTTTATAAGCAACTTTAGAGGATTTGTTGACAGTCTTAAAAATAATTTGTGGAATACGAAGGCAATTCTCCCCACAATGAGTTGGAAAGATGTTGTTGCTCCTAACGCCGTTAGAAATCCGAGATTTGAAAGAATTCCCGGCACAGGTATCTCTCAATTAACTTGGGATGTTCCCCTGCCCGCCCCTGACGGTGATACGGCTAAAAGATATGTAGTATATAGATTTACTACAGGTAACATTCAACCTTCTGACCTTAACAACCCTGCGGGAATTGTTCAGGTTTCTTCATCAAGAATTGCTAATCCGCCCGTTCCAACCAATACGGGAAATAGTTACTATTATGTAATTACTGCATTAGATAGAAATTATAACGAAAGTACAATAAGTACAGTTGTTCAAGTAGCTCCGCCTGCTTCACCACAATTAGTTTCGCCGGCAAGCGGGTCAGGTAGCGTTACTTCAGCCGTAACTCTGAAGTGGAATTATTTGCCGGGTGCCTCAAATTACAGGCTTCAAGTATCAACTAACAGTAATTTTTCTACTCTTTTCTTAGATGTTAGCAACCTTACAGATACATCCTACAATGTGACCGGAATGGCAGGAGAAACAACATATTACTGGCGATTAAGAGCATCTAATCCGGCAGGTGCAGGTAATTTTTCAGCATCATTTTCATTCTCAACCGGATTCCCCGGAGCACCATCTTTATTGGTACCGGCTAATGCACAAACAGGTGTAGGAATTGATTCATTTTTGGTATGGCGTGCAAATCCGCTTGCAGCTACTTATGATGTTCAACTTTCAACCTCAACAAATTTTGACCCGGGTACTTTGGTTATTGATGCTACCGGAGTTACAGATACTACACTCTCATATTCCGGTTTAGATTACAACAGGCTTTACAGCTGGAGAGTAAGGGCAATTAACCCGTTAGGCTCAGGTGAATGGTCTGTTTCAAACAGATTTAGAACTCAACTCTCACCTACCGGTATTGATGATGATTCAGATATTCCGCAAGAATTTGGATTGTTCCAAAATTATCCGAATCCTTTTAACCCTGTTACCAGCATTAAATTTTCTTTGATTGAGTCGGGTTACACAACTTTAAAGGTTTACGATGTTCTCGGAAGAGAAATTGCCGTACTCTTTGATGACTATATGAATGCAGGTATTTACAGTGCAACATTTGATGCAACAGAATTATCTTCAGGCACTTATCTCTACGAACTTGTTTCCGGAAACAAAAGAGAACTTAAGAAGATGATTTTGGTCAAATAGTTTTTATCAAAATTTCTTTTGAACCGCAGCAGACCTTAGAACTAATCTAAATCTTCTGCGGTTTTTTTATTTAACATCAAATTAAAATAATGCCCTCTACAATAAATTTTTATTCCGAACTCCCTTACATCCAAAACTTGGATGAAATAAGCGACAACTCCAAATTTGGTGAATTGCCGGAAGATTGGGTGATTATTATTACCGATATCAAAGGCTCAACCACCGCAATAGAAAATGGTAAATACCGCGAAGTTAATATGATTGGTGCCGCAGTTATTGCCGCCGTAAAAAATTGCTTGGATAGTTATGATTTCCCTTTTGTTTTTGGGGGTGACGGTGCTACCTTAATTGTTCACAAAGATACTTTAGATGATGTGCTTTCGGTTCTCTACGGACTCAAAGACCACTCATCAGAGGTTTACGGCTTAGAACTTAGAGTTGGCTACATCCATTACGAAGAGGTTTTAAAAGCCGGTTCCGTTGTATTGGTTTCAAAGATTAAGTATTCCGATTTTTTCTTTCAAGCCGTATTTAAAGGCGGGGGTTTAGAGATTGCCGAGAAATTGATTAAATCTAATAGTTTGATTATGAGCAGATTAGAGAGACCTTCAACCGCTAATCTAACGGGTTTAGAGTGCCGGTGGGAAGATGTTAAACCACCATCAGGGGAAATAGTAGCCCTTCTTGTAAAAGCCGTTTCCGGTACCCTCTTAGAAGGCGAGGTTTACGGTAAAGTTTTACTATTCTTGGAAGAGCTTGAAAATAAACAGGGAGAATTTCATCCTATTGCAGATGCTAAATTAAAATTAACTCTTAGTTTGAACAGATATATTAACGAAACCAAGGCAAGGGTTATGCCACCCACTTTGTTAAAAAAAATTGTCTATTTTCTAAATATAATTTTTGCTGTTTTTGCAGGAAAAATTTTGATGGCTCTTAATATCTCTACTAATCAAACTAATTGGGGAGAGTATAAAAAGTACCTGCAAATTAACACCGATTACCAAAAATTTGACGAAATGCTCAGAATGGTTATTAATTTGAAAAAGGAAAGTAGAATTAAACTGGAATCTTTTCTTGATGATTTGTACAAAAAGGGGCATATTGTGTATGGTATCCACATTAGTGAGAAAGCCCTGCTTACTTGTCTGGTCTCAAAATACGAGAAAGACCATATTCACTTTGTGGATGCTGCCGGCGGTGGTTATGCTTTAGCTGCTTCAAAGATGAAAGCGCAAATTAAAACTATTGACTTGAACTCTATTTTATAATTATTTTGTATTTTTATTTTACCGGCAGCAAAGATTTAGGTATCGATAACACACTGTATAGTATTTACAACTTTAAACAGAATTAACCGCACAAATTTTTCAGCACATCCTGTTTTGTAAATCTAAAATTTACGGGGTAACCCGGAACTTAGAGTGTAAACAGCCGGCTCACCGGAAATATTAAGTATATATGCAAACCCTATAAAGTGGTTGAAATTTCTGATCTCAAACCCGGTTGCTTTATCTATTTCAGAAGAGAACTGAGTTGAGTACTTATATTGAAATTCTAATAACCCGTTGCCAAGCTCAAAACCGATACCCGCCCCGTATGTAAGCCCTAAATCTGACTTCCTGAAATCGCCTAATTTTGTGGTAGTTCCGGCAGCAACTTCATTTCTCTTCGCTGAAATAATATATCCAAAGTATGGACCAACAAAAGTTGAGAATCTAAACGGTATTGCGTTATAAGAATACTTGAGTAAAACGGGTATTTCAATTGTGTTAAAAGTGTACTTTGTTTCGGGTAATCCTGAAGGATTGTTGAAAGGTGAAAAATTTACTCCCTTTTCAGAGTATCTAATACCGGGTACAAGGAAAAAACTTTTTGCAAACATGTATTCAAAAAAACCGCCTGCCGCATATTGCTGAATACTTGTATTTTGATACCCCATAATTGTTGAACCGGTGCTAAAATTCAAACCGCCTTCAACTCCAAAGTTTAACTGCGGAAATGCAAACCCCGTTAATAATGTTAAAACTATCAATAATTTAATGAACATCTTTATCTCTCTAATTTACATTTATAATAGTTACACAATTAATAAAATTAGAAGTTCCAAAAGTTATTTGTTAAATTCTCTGACTCCTAGAATTGCAATCACAACAAAAGCAACTACCATAAATAAAATAAGAAGGACTTTGATAATTGAAAACCTCTTCTTAATTTCCATTTGGTGAGCCATTAAATTTTGTTCGTGAGTGGTTCTTAAACGCTCGTCACTTTGAAATACTGCACTTGAAACAACCCTGTTTTTTGTAGGTTCTTCAACAATATTAATAGATTCTTCTATTCCCTTTTCATACTCGGTTGTAACTCTACCGGGATCATAGGTTTTAGTTTTGTCAAACCTGTCAAACTCAGAAAGAAAATCATTTATAGAACTGTAAACGGGCTCAGGTTTTGTGAGGGCTTTTTGAAGTGCCAAACCAAGCCTTTTGGGGATAGAGTAATTATCGGGATTTCCAAAAATTTGGACGGGAACATCTTCATCGGTTAAAATTTTATTAATAACAACAGCAGCCGAAGCAATATCCTGCCTTGCCATTTTTGTTATCTGAGCATCATTCATATTAAATACTTCAATATTTGAAAGAGTATTTAAAAAATTGAGCCAATGCCCGGTAATCATCATTCTTTTACCCGGTGCAAATAAGATACACCTTGTAGTTAAATATCCGTGATAATAACCGAGAGAGTGAAATTCACTCAGTGATTCTAATATTTGGCGGGAATAATCAAATCCTTTTCTAACGGTGAATACTCTTGTAGCAGGACTTAAATACTCGTGTAAAGTTGAAGTATAGGGATATTCGGTAACTACATATATAAAGAGCCCTTCAACAAAAATATCGTATATTTTGATAAATCCGTTAATATTGAGCTTTCTGAAGTCAGTAAAACTTTCTGTCAGGAATTCATAATCAGTCCCTTCTTCCCAAAAATGATGCAATTCAGCTCTATGAAGAAGTACTTCAACTTTAACTTTTGTGTGATAAGCTTTGTAAGATCTGAATATTTGCCATTCACCTTCAAAACGCGATATTTCATACGAACGGACTTTTTCTTCCATGACCTAATAATTTTTTAAATATTAAAAATAAAGTTACGAAAAAATGAGGTCTTTTTTTACCTTCTTAATCTTAGAAGATTTACAATTGAGGCTAAAACAAAAACCCCGTTAACAAACCATGCAGTTAAAAGAGGGTCTAAAGCACCGTTTTTACCGAATGCTAAGGTAATTTCAGACATCCCGAGATAAATAAATGTAATCAAAATATTTATACCAAATTGAAGAGCTAAACCCGCTTTCCTCTTATTTGCAGAAAGAGGCAGCCCAAACAAAATCACGATTAAGCAAGTTGCGGGAAACGAGAATCTTGAATAGTATTCAATTCTTACTCTGCCGGGGTCATGTCCGGCTTTAATTTGGTCTTCTATAAGGGCGGATAATTCAGGGATAGTCATTATTTCAAGCCTCTGCTGCTTTATAGAGATATCTTTAGGCAGAAAAGTAAATCCTTTTAGTTCTGTTTCGGTAAAGTACCGCACCTCTTCCCTGTTATCCTTAAAATACCTTATCCTGCCGTTAAAGGCTTTCCATGTATTAGTTGAAGTATCGTAAATCATCCTCTCAGATTCAATTCTTTCCGTAATAACCGTAATATCAGTTGAGTCAAATTTTTGATAACTAAATCTAACAGCCTCTGACTTCCCCTCATCAAAATAAACAATATTAACAGCCGAATACTTTGAATCTTGAAAAAAAATGTTTGACCCGTAAGCACCGCCTCCCCTCTTCAAATAAATTGTTTCAATTTCAGCTTTCCGTTTATTTGCCTGCGGAACAACAAATCCGCCAAAATATCCGGCAAACAACGAGATAAAAAAAGAAACTACAAAGAAAGGAATCATAAAACGGGTCATACTTACGGTACCCGCCTTAATTGCTGTTAATTCGTTTTGATTTGCTAACCTGCCCGCAGTAAAAAGACCGCCAAAAAGCACCGAAACGGGTATCATGAGTTTTATTATTTCGGGGATAAAAACTAAATAATAATTGAGCAATATTTCAAACGGAACATCATGATCAATAAAGTCATCCATGTTTTCCATTAAGTCAATTACCAAAAAAAGAACGGTAAAGGCTATTATACCAAAAAAGACGGTTTGTATAAATTGCTTAACTAAATATTTATCAAGAATTTTCATTATTCTGCTCTAACACTGTCCTCAATTTTTTCGGTAATATTTTTTTGAGAAAACTAAAATTGATGATAATAGATTCTTTAGATGACTTATACATTAGGTAAATTCCTGCCCCGCCAAGAATAATATTTGCCGTCCACATCCCAAAGAAAGGCGAAATCAAACCTCTATCTGCCAATTTTTCACCGCCTATTAAAAACGCCCAATAAACGAGAAAAAAGAACAAACTCACACTTGCAGCCATTCCGAACCCGCCTTTTCCCGTCATGATCCCTAAAGGAGCGCCAATAAGAACAAATATTAAACAAGCTGCGGGTATTGAGTACTTTTTATGTATTTCTACCTTGAATGAATTTTTTTGAGTATCAACAAATTCTAATCTAAGCCTGTTTGAATTTGCCATGTTCTTTAAATTTTTTACTTTATCGATTAACCTGTCGTAATAATAAGGAGCCTTTGAATCAATTTTGTAACTGCCGCCTAAATAGTAACCTAATGAATCTCCGTAAAAGTATTTGTACATATCCCTTTTATACTCTGAATAAAACTCATTGTACATAATTTGCAAAGAATCAACTTTTTCTTGCATTGCTGCCGAGCTCAGCTCGCGGTCTGACCTTTCAGATGATGACATTTGCTTCAAAGAAAATTGAGAAGCATCCATTAATATTTTGTGCCGCTCATACTTCAATTTACGGTACATCCCTGATTGAGCAGCATCAGATTCATGAATTTCTCCGCTATTTAAATCCATTATGAGCTTTTCACGGTCAGGGGTAAAATAGAGATTCCCCTCTTTAGCAGTTACGACAACTAATTTTACGGGGTCTGAATAATCATATAAAGTCAAGTCAAACAAGCGGTTAGAGAGCGGGTCAATCTTTCTTGCCAAAATAGCAAAATTGTTGATATCCAATAAAAATACATTTGGAACTAAAGAGAGGGTAGGCTTTTTTTGAGTAATTTCGTAAGTTAAATTTTTAACTTTGTGATTAGCATCTGGTAAAACATCGTTGTTAAAATAGATTAAGAAATAAAATAAACTCAAACCGAGAATTACCGGAGCAATAAGCATCCTTTTTATACTAACCCCTGCAGCCTTTAAAATTGTGATTTCGCTGTTTTGCGACATTCCGCCAAATGCCATAAGTGTTGCAATTAATACCGCCATGGGTACAACAAGAACCACCATCCAAGCAAGATTGTAAATTATAAGCTGCACTATTGTCCATGTATCTAAACCTTTCCCTACAAGTTTGTCTGCAAATCGCATCAAAAACTGCAAAACAAATATTCCCATTAATGAAAGGCTAGAAAAAAGCAGCGGAACTATCAAATTTCGTAAAATGTAGAGGGTTATTATCATATTCTTTTTAAAGAAGTCAAAACTTATATTTACTTTTAATGACCAAAAAATTATTTAAATGAATAAAACTTCCATAATTCTACTATTTGCAATTATTTCGGTCGTAATTTTACTAATATACATTATTTACCTCCCAAATATAGAAACCTATAACGGTTATCCGAAATGGTTAAAAGATAATGGGCATTTTCCTGACCAAATTTCGGGTATTACTTTCATCGATAAAGATATTAAAGGGAATAAATTATTTATTACCGTAGAAGATACGAAATCCGTCCATAA
>JACSRR010000112.1 GCA_014879635.1 Ignavibacteriaceae bacterium
AGATGTGTATAAGAGACAGCACTTGTTCAGCGTAGTTTAAATCTTGAACAACAGAATAAAATATTAGAACAGAGGTTGATTCAATCGCAAGCCGAGAATGAAAGTCTCAAAAGGCAACTGATTGAAAATGTACGAGAAATTGAAAAGATGAGCAATTCAAATTATAATTTAGAGTTGTTTGAATCTTTGGGTATCAAAGACCGAGAAGGTCTTAAATTAAAAATAGACAGTTTAATCGATAAAATTAATAAACATTTAGTTAGTTCGTAAGTTAACTTATGGAACAGTTGAATAATGGCAGATAAAAAAAAGCTTAAGATAAAAATATTCGATAAAGAATACTCTCTCTTAGTTGATAATGAAGAAATTACAAAAGATTTAGTACATTATGTTGAAGGTGTAATGAGCGAGACTCAAAGAGAATTGCCCGGTCAGAATGCTCAAACGGTTGCCGTAATTGCTTCGCTAAATATTGCTTATGATCTTTTCCTTGAACGGGAAAGACAGAAAGAATTTACGGTTGAAGCAGAAGAGAGAATTAAAAGAATTAAGCTATTAATAGATCAGTCACAGCCTACTGTTTCCTCATAAGTTTCCGTCCGGTCGGTTAGATACATAGTAGAATCATAATATAACATCTCCGGGAGATTCACTTACGAAGCGTATTACAGGCCTCAATACCTTAATTGGTATCGGTTATATTAAGAATTTCTTAATATGCTACAGTGGAAGTAAAAAGCTTCGGGAAATTTCCCACCGTTTCTGATGATAGGATTCTTCCTTAGTTAGAACAGCCGGCCGGTACGGTTTTACACCAAAACGGAGGTTCAATGCAAGAAATTATTCTTATTTTATTAATAGCCGTTGCTGTACCAATTGGCTTTTACCTTGGTTGGTTAACAAACAACAAGATAGGTAAAAAAAGCATTATTGCTGCTGAAGATCAAGCAAAAAAGATTCTTGAAGATGCAGAAAAAGATGCTAACAACATTAAAAGAGAAAAACTTTTAGAAGTTAAAGACGAGTGGTACAAGAAAAAGGTTGAATTTGATAATGATGTAAACAATAAAAGACAAAAACATCAACAGATTGAGCGGCAATTAGCTCAACGCGAAGAAAATATTGATAAAAAGCTGAATCTTGCACTTCAAAAAGAAAAAGATTTCCGTTTTACTGAGAAGAAAATTCAGGAAATGCAGGAAAATCTTTCTATCCGAGAAGCTGAAATTGACAAGATAGAAAAAGAAACCAATCAACAACTCGAAAAGATTTCAAACCTCACCGCCGAAGAAGCTAAGTCCATGTTAATTGAAAATATGGTTCAAGAAGCTAAAAACGACGCCACAAAACTAATCAAAGAAGTTTACGAAAAAGCAAAGTTAGAGAGCAAAAAAGAAGCTCAAAAGCTTGTTGTGCAATCAATTCAAAGAATTGCAGCCGAAACTGCTGTTGAAACTACCGTTTCTGTATTAAATATTCAAAATGATGAAATTAAAGGGAGAATTATCGGAAAAGAAGGAAGAAATATTAGAGCCTTTGAAGCTGCTACCGGTGTTGATGTTATTGTTGACGATACTCCCGAAGCTGTAATTATTTCTTCATTTGACCCTTTTAGAAGGGAAGTTGCAAAAGTTGCTCTCGAAAGACTGATTAATGACGGTAGAATTCAGCCTTCAAGAATTGAAGAAGTAGTTGAAAAAGTCAGAATAGAACTTGAAGAAGATATTTTTAAGATCGGTGAAAATACTGCCTTACAACTTGGTTTACACAATATGCACATTGAATTGATGAAACTGATAGGTAGAATGAAATACCGTTCAAGTTATGGTCAAAATATTCTTGAACATAGTAAAGAAGTCGCCTTTTTGACCGGAATTATGGCAGCTGAGTTAGGTTTAGATGCCACAATGGCAAAAAGAGCAGGATTGTTGCATGATATCGGTAAAATACTAGACAGGGAAATTGAAGGACCTCACGCTCTAATAGGTTATGAATTAACAAAAAGATTTAAAGAACACCCTATTGTTTGCAATGCGGTAGGTTCACATCATGACGATATTGAAATGGAGCATCCTATTGCGGCTTTAGTGCAGGCTGCTGATGCTATTTCGGGTGCAAGACCGGGAGCCCGTAGAGAACCCGTTGAAGGCTATGCTAAGAGGCTTGAAACTCTTGAATCACTTGCAAAATCTTTTGAAGGGGTTGCCAAAACTTATGCAATACAAGCCGGTAGAGAGGTAAGAGTAGTGGTAGAACATGAGAGAATTGACGATATTTACGCCGATAAATTAGCTCATGATATTGCTCAAAAAATTGAAAAAGAGATGGAGTACCCGGGTCAAATTAAAGTAACCGTTATTAGGGAAGTTAGAAAAGTATCTTACGCTAAATAGTGGTAACAAGATGAAAATTGCTATTACAGGCGGTATTGGATCAGGTAAATCAGTTGTTTCAAAAATAATTGAATCAGCCGGTTTTAAAGTGTTTTATGCTGATTTAATTGCTAAAGAGCTACTTGCTAATGACGATGAAGTTAAATCTCATATAATTAAATTATTTGGACAACAAGCGTATATTTCGGGTCAATTAAATAAAAAATTTATTACGGATTCAATATTTGACGATAAAGATTTTCTTAACAAATTAAATAATATTATACATCCAAGAGTCTTAGAAAAATCTGAAGAGTTAATGTTATTTGAAGAGAAAAGGTCAAAATGGGTATTTTATGAAGCTGCTTTAATTTTCGAGGCTAAGAGGGAAACTACATTTGACCTTGTTCTTTTGGTTACTGCAAACCTTGAAATCAGGATTAAAAGAATTCAGGAAAGGGACGGAAAAAAGAGAAAGGATATCATTAAGATAATTAATTCCCAAATCCCGGAAGACTTAAAAATAATTTTAGCTCACTATGTTATTTATAATAATTCAGGATTAGAAGAATTAAACGGGGAAGTAAAACAATTTCTAACATGGCTCAAAAACAGGTAATTTATATTGAGTCTTTTAGTAATAAATTCTCACTTATGAGGAAAGTCAACAATGTGGTTTAACAAACTAATAGTTAGTGTAGTCAAATTGCTCCCCAAAAAGGTAGTTTACTTTTTTGCGAAAAAATATATTGCCGGTGTAAGATTGCAAGATGCCATCAACACTGTTAAAGAATTAAATTCTAAAAACATTTTAGCAACAATGGATGTTCTCGGTGAATCAATTAATACTAAAGACGAAGTATTATTAGCCAAGACTGAATGTATTGCCGTATTATCTGCAATTGAAGAAAATAATTTAAATGCTAATTTATCAATTAAACCTACTCAACTCGGATTATTGATTGATGATGATTTTTGTTTTGAACAAGTTCGCGAATTAGTGGAAAAAGCTAAATCGATTAATAATTTCGTTAGATTAGATATGGAAGATTCGGGTTGTACTCAAAAGACAATCGATCTTTATAAAAGATTGAGAAAAGATTTTGATAATGTGGGTATTGTAGTTCAATCTTATTTAAAAAGAACTTTTGATGATGTGTGTAATTTAAATGAAAATAATGCTCATTATCGACTCTGTAAAGGTATCTATATTGAACCTGAAGAAATAGCGTTTAAAGACAAACAAGAAGTAAGAGACAATTTTGTAAAAGTCTTAAAAAGAATGTTTGAAGATAAATGTTATGTAGGTATTGCAACTCACGATGATTATTTGGTTGATGAAGCGTATAAATTGATTAAAGAGATGAGAATACCAAATGACAAATTTGAATTTCAAATGTTGCTCGGGGTTAAAGAAGATCTAAGAGAGAAGATCAATAAAGATGGTTATAAAGTAAGAGTTTATGTGCCTTTTGGTCAAGATTGGTATGCTTATTCAATAAGAAGATTACAAGAAAATCCGAACATGGCATTTCAAATAGCGAAAAACATATTTTCATTAGGTTAAATGTATATACTCGGAATTGAAACATCGTGTGATGAAACATCAGTTGCTATTATCGAAAACAATCGAGTTTTAGTTAACTTAGTTTCATCACAAATGTTTCATAAATTGTACGGCGGTGTGGTTCCCGAACTTTCAAGCAGGGCGCATTTAGAGCAACTTTTTCCTCTCATCAGAGAAAGTTTAAAAACGGCAGGGCTTCAAATTGAAGATATCGATATTATTGCTGCTACTGCAGGTCCGGGATTGATAGGTGCGCTTATGGTTGGGTATAACTCGGGTAAAACAATTGCACACTCTTTGGGCAAACAGTTTTTTCCTGTAAATCATATTGAAGGGCACATGTTTTCCGGTTTTATAGGTCGGGAAAATATTTCATATCCGGTGTTAAATTTGACTGTTTCAGGCGGTCATACTATTTTAAGTGTCTTAAATTCTCCTACATCTATAAATATTTTAGGTTCAACTTTAGACGACGCTGCCGGAGAAGCATTTGATAAAGTAGCTAAATTAACCGGTATGGGATACCCCGGCGGACCCGCAATTCAGAATTATGCATCAAAAGGGAATGAGGGCAAAATAAGTTTCCCGGTTGCAAGCCTAAAATCTAAATACGATTTCTCTTTTTCGGGATTAAAAACGGCGGTTTTAAGATATATACAAGCTAATTACAAAAACGGTGAATTACCCGGAGAGGATGAGAAATCTGACATTGCATTAGCATTTCAAAATTCGGCAATTAATTCATTAATTAACCCCGTAAAATTTGCACTAAAAAATCATAAGTTTAGATCGTTATCTCTAAACGGGGGAGTTGCAGCTAATAAAAAACTGCGTGAATCTTTTAAAAATATTGCAGAAAAAAACTCATTGGAATTATTAATTCCTGATTTTGAGTATTGTGGCGATAATGCAGCTATGATTGCAATTCGGGCTAAACTGCTTAATGATTCGGGAGTAAAAATAAATTATTTAAAGTACGAACCTTTCCCCTCATTTAGATCTGAATTTTTAGAAAATAATATGTAAGTAAGTGATTAAAAAGTATTTATCAAAAAAACAGTTTATTTTAGTTGTTTCAGTGTTTCTGTTAATACTTTTAGCAGGAATATATATTTTTTATTTTCCGATGAGCTATAAAGCCGACCCTCCTATTACAATAAAAATTGCTCCCGGTATGGGTTTCTCGCAGGTTACAGATTCCTTAATAGCTAAAGGAATACCGGTTAATAAATCTTTATTTAAAATGGCTGCTCTCTTTTACGGTGCCGAAAAACGAATAAAAGCCGGAAAATATAAGATACCCGGGAATTTAAGCTATTTGGATATTTTAGATTATTTAACCGGTTCAAAAGCAGAAAAAAGCTATTTAATTGATTTATATCCAGGTATTTCGGTTAACGGTGTAATCAATAGATTAAAAGGAATGGGAATAGTTAATGATTCTGTATTTGTAAAATTACTTTCTGATACAAATTACATCAACAAATTAACTTCAGGATCAAAAAGTTTTGAAGGTTATCTTTTTCCGGGTAGATATATTTTTTATAAAAACTCGAACGAAAAAGAGGTTTTAGAAGAAATAACCGATAGTCTTTTCACTTTTATATCGGGTATCAAACATTTAATTGATTCTTCAGGGATGTCATTGCATGAAGTTTTAACACTGGCTTCAATTGTAAATGCTGAATCATTTCATAGAAGCGAAATGCCAACAATTGCAGGTGTATATCTTAACAGGTTAAAAAAGGGAATGAGATTGCAGGCTGACCCTACGGTTCAATATGCTATGCCGGAAAGAAAAAAAAGGCTTTCTTTTGCCGACCTAAAATTTGATTCACCGTATAATACATATCTTTATGATGGTTTGCCGCCGGGACCAATTAATAATCCGGGCAAAGATGCTATTCTAGCCGTACTTAAACCTGAAGAACACAAATTTTTGTATTTTTGTGCTAATCCGCAAGGAAAACATGAATTTTCCGAAACTTATTCCGAACACTTAAGAAATGCCCGTATTTATCAAGAATGGTTAAACTCAAAAAATATTACTCTTCAATAATTTTACTTTTTCTTTGCGGATGTGCAAGTACTTTACCTCCGGAAGGGGGTGAAGTTGATAGAGTTCCGCCCGTCATTGTAAATACAATTCCGACGAATTACTCAACAAATTTTAGAGGCAACTCAGTAGAAATTGAGTTTTCTGAATATGTTGATAAAAGATCTTTTCTTGATGCTATTTTTATTTCGCCGTCTCCTGAAGATGGTTATAAAGTAAGTTGGAGCGGAACAACAGCCGAAATTGAGTTTAATAGTCCGCTACTTGATAGTGTCACTTATACAATTTCAATAGGTACTGATGTAGTTGATTATAACAATAGAAACAGAATGGCTGCAGGGTTTAATTTCGTATTCTCCACTTATGATAGAATTGATAACGGCACCGTTTACGGAAAAATCTTTAACAAAAATCCTGCGGGTATTTACCTTTACGCTTTTAGAGATAGTAGATTAACTGATTTCTCAGATGTTAAGCCGGATTATGTAACTCAAGCAGGTAGTGACGGGTTTTATATGTTAAACGGATTGAGAGAAGGTAAATATTTAATTTTTGCTGTTAAAGATGCATTCCGAGACTTGAAAATAGATGTTACTCAGGATGAGATAGGAATTCCTGCATTTGTGCCGGTAATTACAGCAATAGATACAATTTTTGCCGGTTTAAATTATTTCATCGAAAAATATGATACTACTTCCTTTTCAGTAGGAAGAGCCACAATGACAGATCTTAATCATCTTATATTAACATTTAATAAAGATATCTCTATTGATAATATTAACTTGAAAGAAGTTTTAATAAAGGAGATTGAAACCGGTATTTCATTTAGCCCCGGTTATATTTTCAGGGCTAGAGCAAAGCAAAACGAAGTGATTTTCTCATTTGCAGAAACAATTAGCAGCGAAACAAAATATCAGATAGAAATCAGTGAAATAATTGATAAACACGGAAAAAAAACTTTTAACTTGGTTTCTGATGTAACAACAACCTCAAAACCTGATACGCTACCTGTTTCTATTTTAAAAATAATACCCGAAGACAAATTAAATACTAACATTAAAAACCCAGACTTTAAAATTTATTTTGATGACGGTGTATCTTTCGAAAAATTTAAACAAGCAACAATTTTTGCCGATACTTCCGGATTCGTGTTTGAATCTGAGTATGAAAAAATTGATGATGCCTCATTTGATTTAAGTATAAAAGGCACACTCAGATCATTCGGAGAGTATCAAATAAGGATTGACTTCTCTAAATTACCCGATGCAGCCGGAAATACTTTAGACACAATAATTAAATATAGAGTTGTTGCAGTTAACCCGATTAATTATACCGGTCTAAACGGTAAAATAGTTAATACTTTACAAGGAAAGAATTACAATATAATTTTGAAACACACTTCAAGAGAAGAATATGTTTATTCAACAACATTACAGGCAGATGGGAATTATGCATTTGAAAATGTTTTTGCCGGTGATTATAAACTTTTTATTGAAGAGAAACAGGAAGCAGGTGAGTTTTTTACGGGAACATTTAACCCGTTAAAATTCCCCGACTTACAATTAGAACTCCCGAAAGTTATAGAACTTCCTGCAAGGTGGTCAGTTAATGATTTTATTATTGACCTCGAAGAATGCAAGAAGTTCCATCCATATTTTGAAATTAAAGAAATTGTAAAAGAAGATTAATTGTACAAATAATATTTTGATGATACCTTTCTAAACTCTTCAACATCTTTGTAAAGGTAATCTTTGATATCGTCAAAATTCATATTTTTTGTAAATAACTCTCTAATTTTATCCGTTCCGCACACTTTATCAAACATACCCAGCCTTGATTTATCTGCTAATACAAACGGATTTTTATCCGGATAAAGTTTGCTGTGTACATCCATGAATAAAAATTGAATGTTCATCAAATTTACAACATCATAATCAGTTATGTAAATCTGTACACCGTGCAATGTTTTACCCGAACTTTTACCATAATAAGGTTTAAATGTGAGTGGCCTAAAAATTACACCGGGTAGCTTTTTTGCATTCAACGCATTAGCCATTTCAACTGAATTTATCCATTCGGCTCCAAGAAGTTGGAAGGGGAGTGTATAACCAACTCCTTCTGAAATAACACCAAGTTCACCTAAAATTCCTGATGTAACATAAAATTCGGATGATTCCTGATAAGGTATATGAGGTGAAGTTAATACCCAAGGAAGGTAAGTATCTTTGAATCTCATAAATCTTTTCCAACCTTCCATTTGGATGATTGTTAACTTACATTGAACACCCTTAGCAAGCATTTTTTCTTCGTTCAACATTTTTGCTAATTCACCAACGGTGAGAGCGTGAATGTAAGGTATCTTAAATTGACTTACAAAAGAGAAGAAGCCTTCTTCAACAAGGTTACCTTCTATTTTATAACCTCCGAGTGGGTTTGGCCGGTCTAAAACCATAAATTCAATACCGTTTTCTGCACAAGCTTCCATCGCTAAACCCATGGTACTGATATATGTATAAGAGCGGCATCCGATATCTTGAATATCAAAGATTAAAATATCAATACCATCAAGCATTTTTTTAGTAGGTTTACGAGTAGCACCATATAAAGAATAAACGGGAAGTTTTGTAACATCATCAATATAATTTTCTACTTTGTCGCCGGCTGAGTAATCACCTCTAACTCCATGCTCCGGTCCATACAAAGCAACCAATTTTACATCGGGAGCATTAAATAGAATATCAATGGTTGACTTTAATTTAGAATCAACACCGGTAGGATTAGTAATTAAACCAACTCGTTTATTTTTGATTTGTACGAAATTATTTTCAGCTAGTACTTCTATGCCTGTTTTAACTTTTTGAGGATATGCTAACATCAACGGAAAAAGTAAAGCCATAATTAAAAAAGTTTTCATAATCTTATCTCTTATCAAATGAATAAATTATTATGCCATTCTTAATGGTCATAACATTCAGATTTTCTGTAGTATTGTAAATTAAACTTCCCGCATCATCTGAGTCAAAAATTGCAAAATCTGCGTTTTTACCCGGTTCAATGCTACCGGTGATGTCACTTAAACCTAATGCGTACGCTGCATTAAGTGTGTATCCGGCTATAATTTCATTTATTGTCATTTTTAATTTAACAGCAGCCAGACTGAAAATAAAGGGAATATTTTTAATATGTGATGTACCGGGATTAAAATCTGTGGCAAGTGCAACAATACCTCCTAAATCAAGTAATTTACGAGCGGGAGCATAGGTATAATCTAATGTGTAAGAAACTCCGGGTAGTATTGTACAGCAAGTTTCTGAATTTGCAAGCTGATTAATTTCATGTTCCGTAAGCACCTCCAAATGGTCAACGCTTGTGGCATCAAAGCGCAACGAGACATCAATACCGCCAATGCTATGAAATTGGTTTGAGTGAGATTTAACCCGTAAATTAAGCTTTTTAGCAACGCAAAAAATTCTTTCAGATTCCTCAATTGTAAAAGCTTCTTTTTCTATAAAGATATCGCAAAAACTTATGAGATTTAATCCAACAAAATCAGGGAGCATCTTCTCACAAATTAACTTTATATATTCTTCCCGTCTATTTTTGAAATCAAAAGGAACCAAATGCGCCCCAAGAAAAGTAGGAATCAAGGTAATATTACATGTTTTTTTGATATTATTAATCACATTTAATATCTTTAGTTCTGACTCATAATCAAGACCGTATCCACTTTTCAATTCAAGGGTAGTGACACCTTGTTTAATAAAATCATCAATTCTTGATTTTACAATAGCAGTGAGGTCTTGTTCGCTGCAAGCCCTGGTAGCTTTAACAGTTGTATTTATACCCCCACCTCTTTTAGTAATTTCTTCGTAAGATACTCCGCTTAATCTTTCCCTGAATTCAGATGCTCGCGAACCCGCAAACGGGATATGAGTGTGACTTTCAATCAAACCGGGAAGTAAAATTTTTCCGGTTAAATCTATAATTTCTGAATATTCATTTTTGTTTATCTGAACGGTTTGTATGATTTCTGATATTATACCGTTTTCCGTAACAATTGAATATCCTGAAAGCGGTTCAGAAAAATTTTTACCCGGGTACCTTAAATATTTTTGTTTGGTGTTAGAAACTTGGATAATTAAATGCGGGTTGTAAAATAACTTTCTCATTTAATTTCAAATACGAAAACTTGGTCAGGTACTATTAAAGTTTTAGGAAATCCAATTTGTTGAAGATGAAATTTAAATTGTCTTGCAGAAGATTGATCCAAAAAATTACCCATTTTCAGCTTGTAAACCGGAGGGTCGCTATCTATATACAATGCATCAATTCCCGTAAGATTATAAATTTCAGATTTTGTTTGCTCAATACTGTAGTAATTACTTGAACTCAGAATTTGAATTCTATACCCCTTAACTTTAACCGGGTTATCATTGTTTTCAAAAATAGAGCCGGAATATTTGTACCAGGCTATTTTTTTAATTTTTTCTGCGTCACTAGAAATAGTTGCCAAATTAGGGAAATTTGAAGAGAATGGGGTGAAATCAAAATTTTCTGAAAATCCCCCTTTATTTTCAGTATTCTCAGTTTTTTGCTCTTTTTTATCGGTAACTTTAACCGAAGAACAACCTGTAATAGCTGTCTCTTATACACATCTGACGCTGCCGACGACGGA
>JACSRR010000078.1 GCA_014879635.1 Ignavibacteriaceae bacterium
GAAAATTTACACAAGGATTTATTTCTTCAAAAATAGTTTAAAAAAAATGTTTGATAGGCATGGTGTAGATGCTACATTTGTACAAGCAAATGCTATTTATATTGCATTTGTCAGCGGTAGATTAAAAGTTGTTAAAGGAATGGCTCTTGCGGATTTCCCGGAAGTTCAATTTTTTCCATTTACTGATAGATCTAAAGAAATTGCTTCATCAATTAGAGCTACCCTGAATATGTATTTTGGCCCGACAGAGGGCGAATATTCAAAAAAATGGAGCGAGTATTTCTGGAACCGTGGTATAAAATTGGAAAAGTGTAATATTATAGATTATTATGAAAAAGAAGAAAATTAATATTGAGTCAATTATAAATGAATATATCTCGGTCTTAAATAAAGAGTTCATTTATAGGGTAAAAAAAATTAATTCTGAGATATATAACAATCAAATAAATGAAGTATTAGGTGGATTGATGGCAAGAGAGGTAACACTTGCTACTCAAATTGCATCATCACCTTCTATATGGAATGGCCATATTGCACCAATAATTTTACGAACAATGATAGATACTTATATCACATTAGCATGGATATTCAAAGATCCAAAAGAAAGAAGTAAACAATATATTCTTTATGGATTAGGGCAATATAAATTACATATTGAACATTTAAAAAAGGGTATCAAAGAAAAGAAAGATAATAGAATAAAAGAAAATTATGTTACTGCAATGGAAGATTGGCTAAAAACTCAAAGACATGACTTTCTCATAGAAGTAAATGTGGGAAGTTGGTCAGGTATCTCAGTAAGAAAAATGGCTGAAGAAGCTAATTGTATAGATTTTTATAACTACGCTTATATTTCTTTTAGTACAGCATCTCATAGTATGTGGCCTCACGTTGCAAGATACAATTTAGAAGTATGCGACAATCCACTTCATAAATATCATTATTTACCAATAAATCCAATGGTACCATTAGATACACATTACTTATACTTAGCAGCAAAATATGTACAAAAAACCTTCAACCTATTTGATGAACATTTCAAAATTAATTGCAAAAGGAAAAACGCATATAAGTATTTAAATAATATACTTCCATAATAAATTTTATTTACTTACATTTCCGTCGAATACACTATGGCTTATCCATTGCCATTTATCGCCGGTTTTCTGCCATACGCTAAGATTGTTAACAAATTTTCCTTTTTCCTCCTCGGTCATTTCGAGATTTTCGGAAAATGATAATTTATAACTGATGACTATGTTTGTACCTGCATCGTTATTTGTTGTAATTATATCTGAGAAATGGTAATATTTAAAGGTGATGGATTTAATGTAGTCTATTGCTGCAGAGCGTGATTTGGGACCATCAGCATGCATTGATTGAAAGCCGTTGGCTATGAGTTCCTCAAGAGTGCCCCAGTCTTTATCCTTGACAGCCTGGAACAGGCTTCGCTCCATCTTTTCTCCCGCTGATTTAAGATCATCCTATGAAAATGATGCTTCTGTAAATAGAAAAACAAAACAGGCTATACTGATGATTGTTTTCATTTTGAAGCTGCTCCTTCTATGTTGGATTTATGGATGAAATGATTTATTGTAACTCGTATCGCTGATTCATGTACAACTCAATTTTAGTGCCAATTACTCCGAACAACGTTCGGAGCTACATTAATTGAATGGTTCACTGATCTGTTGTAGCTCGAATCGCTGATTCGAGTATAACATGATTTTCGCTTGTATTACTCCGAATGGTGTTCGGA
>JACSRR010000252.1 GCA_014879635.1 Ignavibacteriaceae bacterium
GTAATTTTGCGGTCAAAGGATATTTTGAAAGAAAAATTCAAATTATCCCTTAAAAATCACAATCAAAAATCTAATTCGTGGCAAAAATGGAAAAAATTTTAATTATTGAGGATGATGACTCTATAAGACAAAGTATGAGAGAAATACTCGAAGAGGAGGGTTTCAATATACTTACAGCCGCAAACGGCAGAGAAGGGGTTGTTTCTGCAAAAGATTATATCCCTGATTTGATTGTGTGTGATATTATGATGCCGGAATTAGACGGTTATGGCGTTCTTGAAACTTTGCAACAAGATTCACATTTAGCCACTGTTCCTTTTATTTTCTTATCTGCAAAAGCTGATAAATCGGATATAAGACGGGGCATGGAACTGGGTGCCGATGACTTTCTTCACAAACCTTTTACAATTGAAGAGCTTTTAACGGCAATAGATTCAAGAATTAGGAAAACTCAAAATCAGAGGATTTTAGCCGAAAAACGACTTGATGATTTAAGAAAAAGTATTGCTTTCTCTTTACCGCACGAACTTAACACCCCTTTACTCGGAATAATTGGGTTTGCCGAAGTACTTAAAAACGAATCACAAAATATGAATGCGCAAGAAATTGGTGAAATGGCGGGTTATATTTACGATTCCGCTTTAAGATTAAGAGGTACAATCGAAAAAATAATACTGCACGCAAAAGTGAGTTTGTTGATGTATAATTTTAAAGAAATTGAAAATCTCCGTCAGAATTTAGCCGTTATCAGCCAGGATTACTTGGTTGAACACATAAATTCAATAAGAAAAGATAACGAAAGAACAGATGACTTAATTTTTTCTGTTGAAGAAGGGGAACTTTTGATTCATCCCGATTACTTTAAAATTGTTTTTGAAGAAATAATTGATAATGCATTAAAATTTTCTAAACCGGGAAGCAGGGTGTTAATAACCGGAAAAAACGGAGTTAGAAATTATTGGCTCACTATTTATGACAGGGGCAGAGGCATGAGCGCCGAGCAATTGAGTAAAATAGGGGCTTTTATGCAATTTAACAGAGAATCTTTTGAACAACAGGGTTCCGGTCTCGGAATGGCGATAGCAAAAAAAATAATGGAGTTATTTGCAGGAAACTACAGGGTTACAAGTGAATTAGGGCTTGGAACAACCGTTACTTTAGAATTTAAGAAAAAAATTGCCCTTAACAAATAATCTTCTTTTTACTATATTAGTGAAAATACTTGTAAATATTTTCCTAACCGGATTTTGAATGAATAAACTACTTTTGATTTTAATTATACCCTTTTTATTAAAGGGGCAGAATACTTATGAATTTTTACGCGTGGATATGAGTCCCCGTTCAGCTGCCTTAGGCGGAAGTTTTGTTGCAGCTAATGATGACCCAAATGTTATTTTTAACAATCCTGCCGGAATAAATTATCTTAAAAATACTCCCGTATCTTTTTCCTTTTTAAAACATCTGATGGATATTAACTTTGTATCACTATCTGCGTCGCATAATTTTGAAGGTATCGGCAGATTTGGTTTGGGGTTAAAATATGCAAATTACGGAAGTTTTTCAGAAAGAGATGAATTTGGAAACAAATTGTCTGATTTTTCTGTTAATGAATTAGCTATCATAGCGGGATACGGAATAAAAATTGACAGCAATTTCTATTTCGGAGCTTCCGGAAAATTAATTTATTCCGGAATAGCCTCATATTCTTCAACAGGTGCCGCAATAGATTTAGGATTTAACTATTCGATACCATCGGAAGAACTAAATATTGGGGTTTCTATATTAAATATAGGAGGTCAATTATCCTCTTATGTTAATGTTAGCGAAGATTTGCCGCTTGATGTTGTAATAGGGCTTTCGAAAAGGTTAGCTAATCTGCCGGTTAAATTGTATCTTGATTTTCATAAAATAAATGAGAGCAAGGAAAGTTTTTTCGAAAGATTAAACGCCTTTACTTTTGGAGCAGAGTTTATATTAAGCCAAAGCTTAATGCTCAGATTGGGCTATAATCATGAAAAAAGAAGAGAGTTAAAAATCGGAAATTTTGCAGGGCTTGCAGGTTTTAATGCCGGCTTTGGTTTAAAGATCTCAAATTATGTTTTTGACTACGGTTTTAGCTCGCTTGGTGAAATTGGTTCACTGCACAGAATAGGTATTAATACAGAGTTCTAATTTCTTTATTAAATTGCAGTGTTAAATTTAATTTTTTAGGAATAAATGTTTCGCGAAATTTGTAAATCTAAAATCCAGAGACCTACGGTAACACAGGCTGAGCTTTATTACGAAGGCAGTTTGACTATCGATTTGGATCTTATGGAAGCAGCAGATATATTACCTTATGAGAAGGTTCAAGTTGTTAATGTAAACAATGGTTCAAGATTAGAAACTTATGCCATTGTTGGTGATAGAGGTACGGGCGTAATTTGTTTGAACGGACCTGCGGCAAGACTAGGTACTCCCGGTGATGAAATTGTTATAATCACATATTGTGTAATGTCAGACGAAGAGTATAAAACTCACAAACCCAAAGTTGTAATAGTAGATAAACAAAATAAAATTAAAAAATTCCTTTAAGCCGGAACAAAAAGGTTTATTTAGAAGTCTAAAAAAATAAAAGAGTTAGTTTTATGATAAGAAAAAATATCCTGTTTTTCGTGCTTTTTTTAAGTGTTGCAAGTTTCGGACAATTAAAAAAAGATCCGTTTCAGAAACCCGATTATACAGCGGGAATAGTCCAAAATTCAAATTTGCTTTTCGGATTAATTGACCCTTCAAAATTCTCTATGAGGCATGCATTTGATGTTTCTTATATGAGTATGGGTGAACACGGTATTTCTACTACTTCTTACACTAACTCAATGAGATATGACTTTTCAGAAAATCTTAATCTCAGAGTTGATGCAAGTTTACTTTTTACACCTTACAGCTCATTCGGGTCAAATTTTAACGACCAAATGAGCGGAATTTATATCAGTAGGGCAGAATTAAACTTTAGACCTTGGGAAAACACTATTGTAACTATTCAATACAGGAATTTACCCGGTAATGGATACTATAATAATTACGGACCTTACGGAAGAGGGGGATTTTACGGCAGCAGTCTTTTTGATAGAGGCGGTTTCTTTGATAATTACGACCCTTTTTACGGAAGGTAGTTGATTTTGATTTAATTTGATGACTGAAGAGAATCAAAATAAAAGCGATTTTTATAAGCCGGTCTTGTTGACCGGCATTTTTATTTTATCGGGTATTTCGGCATATCTAATTTTTCTTCTTTTTTCCTCTTTTTACGCAGAACAAACTGAAAAAAAAATCGTTCTTAAACCAACTTTTAAAAGTACTCTTCAAGTTGAAGTTTTAAATGGGTGCGGAGTTAAAGGAATTACTGAAGAAGTAACTAAATTTTTGCGTTCAAAAAATATTGATGTTGTTAAAACCGGTAATTATTCAAATTTTAATGTAGAAAAAACATTAATTGTTGAAAGAAAAGGAAATTCGGAGAACGCTAAAATTGTTGCTCAGATGCTCGGAGCAAACGATTCAAATATTTTAGAGAGTTTTAATCAAAATTTATATCTCGATTTAACTATAATTGTAGGAAGAGATTATAAAAATTTGAAAATATTAAATGAGGTTAATAATTGAATTCTGATGAATTAACAAGTCTTATATGTAGTTTTATCTTTGAAAAAAAGGGCTATGATATTAAAACACTTGATGTAAGAAATTTAACAACAATGACAGACTACTTTATAATTTGCAGCGCTGATTCAGACCCCCAACTCAGAGCTATAGCCGATCATATTGATACCGAACTTAAAGAAAGAGGTATTAAAGTATGGCATAAAGAGGGTATGCAATCGCTAAATTGGGTGCTTATTGATTTAGTTGATGTTGTTGTTCATATCTTTAAACCCGAATCCCGCAATTTCTACGGTCTTGAAAGACTTTGGGGTGATGCCGTAATAACAGAGATCAAAGATAAAATAAGTTCTCCGACCAAATAAACTCAAAACCCCGGATTAAAATTTGAAACATAAGCTCATCGAATTATTTCGTGAATTAAGCGAAACTATTGACTATTTAAAAGGATTTGAACCTGGTTTCGACATCCCAAAAGTTGAGGGGCATGGTGATTTTGCTACTAATGCCGCTATGATGCTCGCAAAAAAAACCGGTAAAAATCCGCGTCTGATTGCCGAAGAGATTAAAAATGCTATTAAAACCCCTTCCGATTTTATTGAAAAAGTAGAAATTGCGGGTCCCGGATTCCTTAATTTTTTTATAAATCCGCTCTATTTCTCTAAAATTATTGTTGAAATAAAAGACAAGAACGAAAAATTCGGATACTTTGATTTTAACAAAGGAAAAAGAGCAAATGTTGAGTTTGTTTCTGCAAATCCAACAGGTCCATTAACTGTAGGGCACGGAAGGAATGCGGTTTGTGGCGATACCATTGCTAATATTCTCGAAAGAACCGGCTTTGAGGTTGACCGTGAATATTATTTTAATAATGCCGGCAGACAAATGAGAACGCTCGGTAATTCTGTCAAATTAAGGTATCTTCAACTCCTCGGAAATGAAATTGAGTTTCCCGATGACCATTATCAAGGCGAATACATTAAAGACATTGCTCAAAAATTGATTGATAGATATGGCAATTCTTTAGTTGATGACAATTCTACTGTATTTAAAGATACCGCTGAAGAATCAATATTTGAAGAAATTAAAGCCACTTTGTTGAGATTGGGAATAACTCATTCGATATTTTTTAATGAGAACACACTATATGAAGACGGAAGTATAGAAGATTGCTTGAATAAATTTGAAGCTTTGGGTCTATCTTTTAAATCAGAAGGTGCTGTTTGGTTAAAATTGAGTGAAATGGGAAAAGAAAAAGACAAAGTAATAGTTAAATCAACCGGAGAACCGACCTACCGACTCCCTGATATAGCATATCATATCAAAAAATTAGAACGAAAATATGATTTGGTAATCGATATTTTCGGTGCAGACCATATTGATACCTATCCTGATGTTATTGCGTCGGTTAGTGCTCTCGGATTAGAAGGAGAAAAAATCAAAGTTCTAATCCATCAATTCGTTACAATTCTACAAAACGGTGAAGTTGTAAAAATGTCAACAAGAAAAGCAAATTTCATAACTTTAGATGAGTTGATTGATTGGGTTGGCAGTGATGTTGTGCGGTACTTTTTTAATATGCGATCTATTCAAACTCACATGAATTTTGATTTGGATTTAGCAAAGAAACAATCTGATGAAAATCCCGTTTTTTACCTGCAATACGCCCACGCAAGAATTTGTTCAATTCTTAGGTTAGCCGAAGAGCAATCTATAAAGGCAGGATATACAAATTTACATTTGTTGAATGCACCTGAAGAGCTTAAATTGTTGAAAAAGCTTCATCAATACCGCGATATAATTCATAGAGCTGCAACAACTCTTGACGCAGTTGTGATTTGTACTTATTTAGAAGAACTTGCCGGGCTCTTTCATCGTTTTTATACAGTTTGTAGAATAATTGGAAGCGGAAAAGAATTAGAAGAAGCTCGAACAGCACTGGTGATTGCTGTTAAGTTTGTACTAAAGGACGGGTTAACTTTACTCGGTTTAACTGCCCCCGAGCGGATGTAATTAAAATTTAAAGGGTTACTGCAAAGGAGAGGGCTTTTACCGGTTCATTGCTATATTTACCTAATACTGCTGCTGCTGCGTTTATGGTTGCGCCCGTTGTAATTACATCGTCAAAAACAATTACTTCCCGGTTTTGTATAATATTTGCCTTTTTATCAGCTATTGTGAAAGCATTTGCTAAGTTTAATATTCTCGCTTCTTTGGTCTTTTTGGTTTGAGTGTCAGTAAATTTATTACGAAGTAGAACTGAAGAGCTAACTTCAATACCCGTCAATTTGCTAATTTCTTTGCAAATCAGCTCAGTTTGATTAAAACCCCTTTCAATTTTTTTCACTTTGTTTAAAGGAATAGGGATTAAGATAGAATTTTCCGAATAATATGATTCGAAATACTTTGATGATACAATAATCTTCGCAATTAATTTCGAAAATTGTACTCTTCCTTCGTATTTGAGGGCGTGAACAATTTTCCGTGCAGGCAAATAAATATCGTATGGTAGAATAGAATAAAATGCGTTTACGGGAGAACCCGGTGGGAAAAACTCGTCAAAATAATTAAATAATTGTCTATCTGTTAGATATTCAAGATCCTCAAAACAACTATCACAAAGGAAGTTTTCTTCAACCGATAATTTATTGTCACAACCGGTACAGAATCGTGGAAGAAAAAAATCAAGTGTTTTTATAAAACCCGATTTTATTTCGCTTTTTAGTTTAACCCTTCTCTCTTTCGCAAAAACCATTCTAAACAAAATAAAAAGATTAGTAAAAATAAGACCCACCGGTTTGACCAGATTGTGTATTCCGATTTTGATAAATAATTATCGACAGGTCTTGATGATAACTGCTTAAGATTCTCAAAAAACAAGGCGGTTTGTTGATAATCATAATATTTTCCGCCTGTTTGATTTGAAAGTGATTTTAAGAATTCTTTATTCAAATGTGTGTCTGATAGCTCTAAATTTAAATCACCGATATTAAATCTACCTCTATCAGCACCGGAATTTTTACCATCCACAATAGCCGAGGCTTCAAATGAATAATCACCTGATTTTAATCCTTCAACATTACCGCCATAAATTCCTGTACCTTCTCTATTTAGAATTATTTCTCCTCTCTCAGTAGCAGAAAAATAATTAACTTTAATTTGAGCATCATTTACCGGTTCAAAAGAGTCATCAAGCAGTTGAGCCGAAAAATCAATAGTTTCACCACCGGCATATATTTTTTTACCCGTTCTTACAATAAACTGTTTTTTCTCAAGACCCGAATTAAGCCATTTAGCCGAGTTTAGAATAAATCGGTCAAATAAATCGGAATCCTTCTCGGGATTTTTAAGTTTCCATCTCCAAATTTCACCCGCAAGTACGGCAATAGATCGTTTATAACCCAATTTTCTTGACATTATTAACGGATAATTTAAAGAAACATTGTTAATTTTTGACCGGGCAATTACTTCGCTTTCTACGCGCGCCGTTGCTTCAAGATTCGGTCTTAAAACGGGAGGTAGGTTGTTCCAAGTTTTTACAACATCGTTTGAATTGTTTCTAATTATAGGATTTCTTGCTATACCTTCATCTAAAACAGGCATAGTTTCTGAAGAGACTTGCGATGAACCCGAAAAAGTGAACGGAAGATCAGGCTCCAGAACTTTTAATTTTAGAATATCCGTGTTTTCGGTAACTAAAACAAAAAACGGAATATTCCTTTCCGAAATCAAGCTTTTAACTCTGTTTAATAGTTCGGCGGGTGTATTTTTCCCCGGAAAGTTGATTAGAAACAACACTTCCGCACTGTCAATAGATTTGAAAGGGTCTTTATTCTCTAAGAATTTAGAACCGGCTTGAATAAACGATGATACGGTATAGTTTGTATCTAATTGAAGACTGTTAGTAATAAAAGAAATATCAGCTCCGGGTGAACCCGCTAACAAAACTATTTTAATTTTATTACTTAAAACAGTAACAAAAAAAGGATAGCGGTTATTTAACTCGGTTTTTTCCCCTTTTTGAGGAGTTGCAAATACAGAGAGTTTTTTTTCTCCTTCTGATTTGGGTGTATAATTAAAGATTACTTGCTTAGTTTCACTTTCGGAAAAATTAACATTGATTGTTTGAACAGGGGTATTCTCTTCGAAAAGCGTTAGAGGTACGGTGATATCCTTGAAGCCATCATTTCGAACTGAAACACTTATATCGGCGGAAGAGTTAAGATACATTGTTTCTGAATAAACTGCGTTAGTAACAGAAATATCATTTTTTCTGATAGTATCACCTACACCAACTGTAAAAACAGGCACCTTCATTTTAGCAGCCCTAAAAACGGGGTCACTGCCGGCTGTCATAACACCGTCGGAAAAGATGGAAACAGACGCGATATTTTCTTTACTTTCTTCTAAATAAGTAAAAATTGATGCAAAATTTGTGTTAGAACCGGAAAAATTTAAGTTGAATGAATCTTTCCCGGCTGCTGAATTGACTGTGGCATCAAATGTGATAACCTTTAAATTACTGTTTGATTCTTGCTTAAGGGCTTCTTCCGCAAACTCTAAGGTCATGAGTTTTTTCTCGCCGGTTTCATCATCAGCCATAGAGAGAGAATTATCAATAAATAAATAATTAACGGCTCTAATTTCTTTTACATACCCCAAAGAAACAACAGGTTCAAAAATGAGGGAAACAACAATAAGAAGAATAGAAGTTCTAATTGAAAAAAGCAGTATTTTCTTAAATTTTAAAAGTGGAGGTACGGTAACTCGATAAACATAGAAAGAAAATAAAACTGCAAGAACAAAAAGAATAATTAAAATAAAAGTTAACCCTGAAATTCTAATTAAAAACGAGTCAGGTATAAAGGCAGTAAGTGCAAAATAAAGCAATTAGAAATTAAACTCCCAATTTTTTATAGATTCTAACTCCTCATAATCTGTTATATCCAATTTAACCGGAGTAACGGCAACCCAACCTGTAGTAAGAGCAAGGTGGTCTGAATCATCATCATTTTCGTCAAATTGATTAAATTCACCGGTCAACTGATAAAATTCTCTACCGATAACATCATATTTTTTAATGTAACTATCAGCCCATTTGGCTTTACCTTGCCTTGTTACTTTAATACCTTTTATTTCGTCAATAGGCAAATCGGGAATATTCACATTTAAAAATGTCCCCTTATTTAAACCTTTAAGTAATGTAGTTCTCGTAATAGAGGCGGCAATTTTAGCGGCGTCTTTAATATTTTCGGAAGTTCTGCTATCTAATGAGAAAGCAATTCCGGAAATACCCATCAAAAGTGCTTCTCTGGCAGCTGAAACAGTACCCGAATAAATTACATTTGTAGCTGTGTTAGAACCGTGATTAATTCCTGAAAGTACAATATCGGGTTTAAATTTTAGAATAGTTGTAATCCCAATTTTCACACAATCTGCGGGTGTACCGTCAACCGCGTAGCCAAAAAACTTATTATTTCTGTGGAAGTCAATAATTTTAAGGGGTCTTTTAATTGTAATAGAGTGCCCGGCGGCGCTTTGTTCCATTAAGGGAGCAATCACAAAAACTTCAGCAAATTTTTCTAATTCTTCAACTAATGCAATTATTCCGGCTGCATCAATACCGTCATCATTTGAAACAAGAACTTTCATAATACCTTTCAATGAAATGAAATATACAAACTTTAAAATTAAAGAATTAAAAGGAGTTTAAGAAATCAATTCAGAATACCTTAAAAATAAGATTTTACCGTTTACCGGGAATTTTTTATCACGCCATGATAAAAAAACAAAGTTCATCATTTTTCTCTTGCATAGTGCACAAATGTTCACTAATTTTACAGTGTACATTTGTTCATCTATTTAAAGACCATATTAAAAAACTATAATGAAACAAAAACTAACAGAACAACAGCAAAAGATTTACGATTATATAGAATCGGAAATTAAAGAAAAAGGAATTCCTCCTACAATTAGAGAGATCCAAGAAGCATTTAGTTTCTCTTCAACCAATAGTGTAACCGGTCATCTTGAAAGAATCAAGCAAAAAGGTTACATCACTGCAACAGGGGGGATATCAAGAGGATTAAAACTGACTGATAGAACGGGAGAAAGTAATTTGCCCGATAGTACAGTTTTAATACCAATTATCGGTAGAGTTGCTGCAGGTTCACAAATATGGTCAGCGGGTTTGAGTGAAGGGGAGCTAAGAGTTGACAAATCAATTACCGGCAGTTCCAAGAATTGTTTTGCTCTCAAAGTAAGGGGTGAAAGTATGATAAATGCCGGGATATTTGAAGACGATATCATCATTGTAGATAAAGACGCAAGATACTCGAATTATGATATTGTTGTTGTCTTAATAGACGGTGACGCAACTGTTAAGCGTTATGTTAGAAAAGGTAATGAAATTCATCTTCTGCCTGAAAATGATAGGTTTGAAACCATAGTTGTGAATTCAAACAACGAAGTTACAATTCCGGGCAAGGTCATTGGCTTAATAAGAAAAATTAATTGAGGTAAATATGAAAACAGAGAAATTTTTAAGTGCTATTCATCATCGTTTTAGAGTTAAGTTCTACTACTCTGCTCAAGAGTTTGTTGTAGATCCTTACTTGATTTCTTTTGACAAAAACGGAAATAAAATTCTTTATGCAAAAGAAAAAAATAGTGATGTGGTTAAAAAATTTGACTATAAAGGAATGTGTAACCTTAAAGTTCTTACAGATGAAAGGTTTGTACCGGCTATTCCGGTAATTCCCGTAGCTAATTTAAAAGGAGGTTCTTATGTTTTCGTTTGATGAAAAAAAGGCTTGGATTGATGAACTAATTATTAAATGTTGGAGTGACGGGTTTTCGGCAATTAACCGTAAACATGGGAAATATCTCCCTGAACCACCCAAGATTGGTGATTATGACATTGATTTTTTGGCAAAAATGAACAAAGATTTTGCTATCGGTATTGTTATTACCGATGATGATGTTTCTGCAGACTGAGGCTGGCGCCAGGC
>JACSRR010000201.1 GCA_014879635.1 Ignavibacteriaceae bacterium
GAGATCTACACTCTCTCCGTCGTCGGCAGCGTCAGATGTGTATAAGAGACAGGAATAATTATGAGTAACATCCCTTTCTGTAACAATTGTGGTTCAGAACTTCAAGCCGACCAAATAGATATTGCAAATGATACAGGTCATTGTTTAAAATGCAATACTACTACAAAATTAAGCAGTAATTTTGAAATTTTAGACGAATCTATTCAACCTCTTGAAAAGTTGACTAATCCCCCAACAAAGTCAATTACTTTAGCCAAAACAGGTGAAAATTCTTATGAAATCAGACTCAGTCGTTCAAGAAGCAGGGCTTCCGGTATCGCTTTGCTTGTATTCAGTGCTATTTGGTTTTCTTTTCTATTTTTCCTTGGTGTTTTCACTGATCTTGAATTATTTTTCTCACTATATATGATTCCTTTTTGGATTGTTGGTACCGGTTTGGTAATGTATGGTATTAACCTTATTACTGAGATCCAAAAAATTGCTATTAATTATGATAGTATCACAATTTCAAAACAACGGTTAATAAAACCGGTAAACCTTAGTATTAATTTTAAAGATATAATCTCGATAACCATTGAAATTTCAAGATCGGATTCAGTTGACTCTAACGGTGGAACTTCAACAAGTTATCACGAATTTCCTACAATTACATACAAAAACGGTAGAAAAACTTTTTTTGAGACTGCAAAGTTAGGAGAGAAGCATTGGGTAATAGGTTTCTTAAATTCTATTTATTCTAATGCAAAAAAGCTGAACAAAGATATTGTCTGAAATATCTCTTCCTAATCTTTTATTTTTAAATGATTTTTATCAATAATACCGGCAATATTTAATATTTTTGCTTCAAATTCATTAATAAGTGCTTAACTTCGTACATTTAATTTTAAAAACTTTCGGAGAAATAAATGGCTATTGAAAAGCCCGTCACAATTTTAGCAATTTCCAGTTACCACAAAGGTCACGATTTCCTCAAAGAAGCCAAAAGACAAGGTGCAAGAGTTCTTTTTTTAACTTCTCAATCTCTCCAAGATGCCGAATGGCCTCGCGAAAGCATAGATGAAATCTATTTTATGCCCGATAATAAAAAAGAATGGTACATGCCTGATGTTATCAAAGCCGTCAGCTTTTTAGCAAGAAAAGAAAAGTTGGATAAAATTGTTGCTCTCGATGATTTTGATGTTGAAAAAGCTGCCTCAATTAGAGAACATTTAAGAATACCCGGTATGGGCGAGTCACAAGCTCGTTTTTTTAGAGATAAATTAGCTATGAGGATGCGCGCAAAAGATGCAGGGATACCTGTACCCGAGTTTATAGGTGTTTTTAACCATGACGACCTGAATAAATTTGCTTCCGTTGTCCCTTTCCCGTTTATGGTTAAACCTAGAATGCAGGCAGGTTCAATCGGCATGAAAAAAGTTAACTCCCCAATGGAAATGTGGGATGTTATTAATGCTGCTGCTGAAATGCAATCATTTTATTTAGTCGAAAGATTTATCCCGGGTATCGTTTGCCATGTTGATACTATTATGTATGAGGGTAAAGTTAAGTTTGTTGTAGCAAGCGAATACGGTCTTCCCCCTCTTGAAGTTGCCCACCAAGGTAGAGTTTTCACTTCAAGAAATGTTCTAAGAGATACAGAGCTTGAATCTGAATTGTTTACTCTAAACGAAAAAGTTCTCTCGTCGTTAGGTTTGCAAACAGGAGTATCACACACCGAATTTATCAAAGCAGCTGACGGTAGCCTCTATTTCTTGGAAACTTCGGCAAGGGTTGGAGGAGCACACATTTCGGATTTAGTTGAAGCGGCAACGGGTGTGAATCTATGGGCTGAATGGGCAAAAATTGAGAGCCTTCCTAAAGGCAAAAAATATTCAGCACCTAAATCAAAGAAAAACTATGCCGCATTGCTAAATTCACTCGCTAAACAACAATGGCCTGATATGTCTGGTTATAATGCTCCAGAAGTATTTCTGAAAATGAACAGGGAATATCATGTTGGTTTAATTCTACAATCAAATAAATACGAGAAAATTTCCGAATATTTAGAAACTTACACAAACCGTTTCTACAATGATTTTTTCACATTTGTACCGATGGCAGATAAACCGACAAATTAATCTGCATATAACTTTTTAAAGGTGGAGTTCTCAAAGAATTTCACCTTTTTTTCAGCTAAACTATCCAAATATTGTTGCTGATGTTCCCCCGTCAACTGTTATTAATTGTCCGGTTATATACGATGCATGATCCATTGCTAAAAATGAAACTAACGACGCAATTTCCTCAGGTTCTCCAACTCTTTTCATAGGAGTTCTTTCAATAATTCTATCGTACTTTACCTTATTCTCAAAAACTGATTCAGTAAGCGGAGTTCTTATGTACCAGGGAGCAACAGAATTAACTCTTATGTTAAATTGTGCCCAATCATTTGACAATGACCTCGTTAATTGATTTATTGCGCTTTTTGCACTTGCATAAGGGAAACCGGAACCGACATCAAACTGCGACCCGATTGAACTTATATTTATTATACTTGCTTTGCCCGAGTTTTTGAGCAACGGCAGTAATAATCTACAAAGTGAAAGCGGAGAAAAATAGAGCAAGTCAAACAAATATTTGATTTCTTCATCTGTGTATTCTTCATTTGGCTTTCTGATGTTTGTGCCGGCATTGTTGACAATAATATCAATTTTTGAGTATTTCGAATTTATCTCATTTGCAAATTTTTTGGTTTGTTCAATATCTGACAAATCTACTTTATATAGTTCAAGAACCGGACTGTTCGCAATTTTACTCATTAAATCATTTTCTAAATTTGTTAGATCTTCTTGATTTCTTGCACAGAGTATTAGTTTAGCCCCTAAAGTAGCAAATTGAACAGCAATTT
This sequence comes from Ignavibacteriaceae bacterium, assembly GCA_014879635.1. Classification (GTDB taxonomy): domain Bacteria; phylum Bacteroidota; class Ignavibacteria; order Ignavibacteriales; family Ignavibacteriaceae; genus BA9. The sequence goes on from JACSRR010000201.1 coordinate 2,888, forward strand.
CACGCCCTATTCCTTTTGAAGCACCAGTGATTAAAGCTGTTTTTCCTAATAAATTCCATTGTTTCATATAAATTCCTTTAAATAAAAAAACCGGTATCCAAATCTATTGAAAAATTTAGATACCGGTTTAAGAAATTAGGAAAACTATTTGGAAGCGGTTATTTTCCAATCGCCATCCTCTTTAACAACAAAAACCTTATCTTTTTTGGAAGTACCGTCATTGAAGAGAATTTCGTATCTCAGTTCTAATATGCCATCTTTCTTTTCTTTTTTCCCACCGAACACAATCTCCTTTATACCCCCTTTTTGCTTTATCTGCTCAGATTGTTTTTCAATTCCGGCATCAATTTTTTCTTTGCCTAATAGAGTTACAGTTGATTTTGAAATATAATCAATTGCACCCTTGTCATTGTTTTCAACTTTTTTCATAAAGTCTTTCACCAAATCTTCGGGTGTTGAAGGTTTGCTTCCGCAACCTTGAATAAAAAGAAATAAAATGATTAAAGCTGAAAATAGAAAAGCAAATTTTTTCATTTTTGTCCTCTGTTTATTTTTTGATTATTATTTGAAGGTTTTTGTTTGATGCTATCCTTCCCGGAAGTATTAATTTTTTATTGCCTGTGGGAAAAGAAACTTCGTCGAATTCACCGCTTGAAAGATCTATTCCGTATTTGTAGTATGCGTGATAAATCAACTCTGTACAATATACTTTGGCGGTGTCTTGCAAATTGTAGTCGTTGTCGAATGGAGTTTTTTCCTTAAATAACCGGATAGAGTATTCTGCTGCTTTGTTTGCAACACTGCTATCTTTGACCCTAAACACACCAAAATTAGAAGTTCTATCTTGCTTAAGGAAAACTTCTAAACTTTCCTTTTTAACATAATCCCCTTCACCGGGTTCTTCTTCGGGAACTGAATGAACTACCGAGATTTTCTCATTTTCAAGAAAAATAATACCCACATGAGAATATTGCGACTCTTTATCTACTGCCAAAACTGCTATACTTATTAGGCTAATACCCCTTCTAAAAATTAAATCACCATTTTGCAATAATGACACATCAATGCTATCAGCGTAAGAACCGAACTCAAAATATCTCTTTTTGATAGGTTGAGGCATTATAACCACTAAAATCAGTGCTGAATAAAATATTATTTTAACCGCATTCTGCATATTTACCTGAAAATCAAAATATTGCGACTCTTAGCAAATCATTGATTCCCTTTACATATTTAAATTTATTTGCTTCCTTATCATCAAAAAGTATTCCATTTTGTAATCGGAGTGAAGTATGTTAAATGAATTTTGGCACACTTTTTGTTAATCTACGGCGGTTTTACTTAAATTAATTGATTGAATGCAGGCACTTAGATCTTACTATGTTGTTTAATAGTTTATTTTTGGGAGCGCATTTGTTTCCGGGAGCCAACTATTTAGAAATAGCATTTCAGTTAATTTTAAAGTTCAAGTTAGTACCGGTAAGGGTGAGAAAATTAGAAAATCTTTGCGGGGACAATTTTCAAGTTAGTAAGATATCTTAATCAATTCAGTTGATTACTTGTTATAAGTGATTTCTCAAAGAAAAAATAATTTGTAAGTCAGAACAGTAGAACAACAAGTCAAAAGCCTTAATTATCTCATCATCATCCCTATCAATTGTGAGTTACTAAAAGAAGATTTAAAATAAAAAAGTCCGGATAAAAACCCGGACTTTCAAAACTTGCTTTATGAAATGATTATTTCGTTAAATCAAGAACACAATTCTGAACGCTAACAAATGTTGAAGTAACATAACCATCAGCTTCAGCATCATTTAACCAGTTTGAACCATCAAGTACATATCTGTACTGGTATGATTTACCTGATTCTAATTCTAACATTGCTGAGAATGAACCGTCTTTCTTTAATTTACTCATTTCGCCTTTTGCAGCATCCCAATTATTGAAATCGCCAACAACCGAAGCGGCTTTGTAAGCTTTACCTTCTTCTTTCGGAATTCTGAAGGTTACTTTACAAACATTTGAATTTTTTATGTATTGTTTTTTTATAGACATAGAATCTACTCCTTATATATTATAGTTAAAATCTAATGTTCAAATATAATTAATATTTCACACTTTTAACGGTATTCGTCCCGTTCGGGCGTCTGTACGGGCAACATTTAATGTTAAATTAACATTGAAGTATTCTAAATTAAATTGTTTGCTTTGATTACTCCCGGCTTTAAGAAAGACATGTTATATTGATTGAACTGCTTTTATAAGATTATATTTTTGTACAATTAAGCTCTTTTTTTTGATATGCGATTTATTTTTCAACACTTATCGCACAACTCATTATACTGAAAACATTACTAAGATTAAAACTTTTTTATTTATAAATCTATCTGCAAATTATTAACAAGATTTGTAACATTTTGGAATTATATGCTCTACTACCGGCTATTGTTTTTATTGATTCTAATCAGACCCTGTCTAACATTCACTCAAGAGTTAGACCGGAGTTTCGAATTTTTACCCGGCTCAAACTCTTTCCCTTCACTACAAAGCAGTATTTACGAACCTCGTTTTGGTGTGCTTTATTCTCCTGATGATCAATCATTAGGAGTAAGTATCGGTAATTCTTTTGATGCTGCAAAATTTACTTTTTCTGATTCCTCATTTCTTACAATAGGTTTAGACTTTTTTGCTTTTGCAAGAGTTACCGATTATAAAGAATTTAGGTTGCAAGTCTCGGCGGTAGATGGCTTATTCGGCGGTAACCTCAATTACAGTTTTAAACTTTTCAGTTCCCAAAATCATATAAGATTAAGATTTATACATCATTCAGCCCATTTAGTTGACGGAAGTTATGATTCAAGTTCTGATACCTGGATTGACGGCAAAAAACCTGTTCCTTATGCAAGAGATTTTATCGATATTACATTTTTGAACCACCGCAAAACATGCAATATTGACTTATTGTCATATTTTACCACCGCCTACTCTGTTTTACTTAGACCGGTAGGGCAAAAGAAAGTATTTTTTCGCTCGGGATTATCTTTGTATTATAAAACTCCGTTTTTGGATATTAAAAACAAGAAGGCATCTGCTTTTTTTTCTTATGATTTCCTGTTAAACGGATTAGATTCATACAGAGGGAACAATGAATTACAATTAGGTGTTAGATTTGGTGAAATAGAACATACCGGATTGCTGGTGTTTTTTAGTTATTTTAACGGGGCAAATATTTACGGTGCTTACTATAAAGAAAATCTTCAAAAAATAGGTGCCGGTTTTTCAATTGATTTTTAAGGATTTAATTTGAGCGAAAAAGTTATTGAGATTAACAACCTCTCCAAAAAATTCAAAGATATTCTTGCTGTAAATGGTTTAAGTCTGAATGTTTACGAAGGTGATGTTTTTGGGTTTCTTGGACCAAACGGAGCCGGTAAGAGCACAACTATTAGAATGATGCTTTCGTTGATTTTTCCAACCGCCGGAGATATAAAAATCTTTGGGAAATCTATAAATTCTCATAGAATAGAGATTTTCAAAAATATAGGTGCTATAGTTGAAAAGCCTGATTTCTACGGCTATTTGTCTGCTTTTAATAACCTGGAGATTTTAGGGAAAATCTCACGGATTAACCCCGATAAAAATAAGATTTACGAGATTCTTGAATTAGTTGGTCTAAAAGAAAGAGCTCACAGCAAAGTTAAGACTTTTTCTCACGGTATGAAACAGAGACTCGGATTAGCACAGGCACTCATTCACGACCCAAAACTGATCATTTTAGACGAGCCTACCACAGGGTTAGACCCGCAAGGTATGAAAGAAATTCGTGACTTGATAATCTATTTGAGCAAAGATAAAAACAAAACAATTTTCCTCTCCTCACACATTCTTCATGAAGTTGAATTAATTGCAACAAGAATGGTTATAATCAACAAAGGTAAAACCATTATAGAAGGTAATGTAAATGCATTACTTGATGCGGCACACCTAAAAGTTCAATTTACTGTCAGTGATCCTGATAAAGCACTTTCTCTGATTAACGAAAATTCGTATGTTGATAAAATGGATGTTCCTGCAGGTAAAAACTTAATTCTTTTTATGAGTCAGGATAAAATAGCTTTGTTAAACAGACTTTTTGTCGAAAATGGTATCGAAGTTTCTTCAATTGTTCCTACCCGGTCATTAGAAGAGTATTTTTTAAGTTTGATGGAGAAAAATTAAATGCTACTTACATTAACCGGTATCGAACTATTTAAGATTTTTAAAAAGTGGCGTACATACATCGGTTTTATTACCATCTTTGTCCTTGTAAGTTTGATAGAGGTATCAATTCTTATCGAAGGTTCAAACTTTTTGAATTCGGTAACTCAGAATTTACAATCTACATTCGTTTTTGTCGGTAATTTTTTGAACGGATATTTAATCTCTTATGTAGTTTTAGGGGCAATAACAGTTCATATTCCCTTTTTAATTACACTTGTTGCAGGAGAACTTTTAGCAGGTGAAGCCACTGCAGGCACTTACCGGATGTTAATTACAAGACCTGTTACAAGAAACCAAATTCTAACTGCAAAATTAATTGCAGGTATGATTTACACTCACATGCTTGTTGCATTTTTAGCAATTTGTTCATTAGGTTTTGGCGTTTTACTTTTTGGTGTAGGTGAGTTAATAGTTATCGGAAACGAAATCACTATCTTTGCTCAAGATGATATTTTGTGGAGGTTTTTATTAGCCTACGGAATAGCAGGGTTATCAATGAGCGTTGTAACTTCTCTCGCATTTTTATTCTCATCATTGGTGGAAAATGCTGTTGGACCAATAATTAGTACTATGGCAGTAATCATTGGTTTTGTGATACTTTCTGCAATTAACATCGAGTTTTTTCAAGAATTGCGTCCCTTTTTGTTCACTACATATATGATGTCTTGGAGAACCGCTTTTAGCACTCCCGTTGATTTTGAAGCTTTTTACACTGCAATAGCTGTTCTATTTGGTCATATTGTAGTTTTAACAGGTTTAACTTATTTCATCTTTTCTAAAAAGGATATAAATTCATGATTTTCAGAATAAATATTTTTATTCTTCTTTTTACTTTTTCGATTTTAGCTCAAACAGAGAGCGAAAAAATTCTTGCAAAGTCAAAAGAAGTGGCAGAGTCAATCAAAGATTATACATGCAATGTTGAAATTAAAATTGATGTTGAATTTCTGAAAGTGCCTGATAATAAAGCCAAACTTTACTATAAATATCCGGATAAAGTAAAAATTGAAACCGACGGAAGTTTTGCGCTAATGCCAAAAGAGGGTCTAAATTTTTCGCCCGGTGCTATTTTAAACCAAAAATTTACGAGTATTTATGAAAAAGACGAAACAATTGACGGCGTGAATTGTGCAGTTATTAAAGTGATACCAACCGGGAGTGAGTCAGATGTTATTCTTTCAACTTTGTGGATTGACAGGTCAAATTATTTTATTCGTAAAATGCAGACTACAACTAAAACTAACGGTACTTTCCAAATTTCTTTGAAATATGATACTCAAAAATACAAGTATGCTACGCCTATCGAATTAATTTTCAGTTTTGAAATTGCAAAATTTAAATTACCGCGTATGATGAATAATGACAAAGATAAGAAAAAAGATGACGGTAAAGCCAAAACAGAAGGAAGAGTTTTTGTTAAGTATTCAAACTATTTAATTAATTCAGGATTAAAAGATAGTTTTTTTGATGAAGTTGTTAAATCTAATAAGTAGATATTTTAGAATGCGAGTTTTACTTAGCCTCGCCGCTAAATATTTTTAGTCCGGCAATTCCGGTAACAATTAGCAGAATAAAAAATATTCTTATAAAATCTTTAGACTCATTAAACAGTACCATCCCTAAAATTGCGGTGCCAACAGCGCCTATACCTGTCCAAACTGCGTAAGCGGTACCAACAGGTAAATGTTTCACCGAAACTGATAACAACCACATACTAACTATCATTAATGCTACGGTTATTATTGACGGAACAAGTTTTGAAAAATTTTCAGAATATTTCAAACCAACTGCCCAGCCAACCTCTAATATTCCTGCAAGTAATAAAATCCACCAGTAGATAGTGTAAATCTCCTTTTTAACTAAAATTTGACAATAGAACTCTGCTCTTCAAATAGTGATAATTTGAACGGATTTTTGACGCTTAGATAATATTCAGGTAATTCTTGAGAATGCGGTACTAATTTTATCTCCCCTACAGTCTCTAAATTCACTGTATAATTTTCTAAATTGAACTCAAAATAAGCCCGGTTATACTCCTGAACAAACTCATACTCAAAATTAAATGCTCTCTTTTGTGAATCTAAATTTTCTTTTACTTTAATAAAGAAGTCAGAAGTAAGCCCTTCTTCATTTTTAACACCTCTGAGCCTAATATCTGCCAGATTCTTAACATTAACAATTAACGAATTGTAAACTGTTTCATCATAATTTTCATATTTTTTTGAGGCAATTGAGTCAAGCAGTTCTAAGATAGTAATAAAACAAATTTTGCGTGCGAAACTTCTTTCAATGTCATCGCTCCACCCCCCGCATTCAACAAGAATAGTTGATGACCCCATTAGTTGAAACCGGTCGCCAAAAGCTGAACTCTCAAAATCCTCCGGGTATTTTGCAATATGTCCCGGTATAAACTCAGAAATAACCGGTATTACCGATGAAATTACTTTTTTTGCAAGTAATCTGTTTACAGGTACATTATTTTGCTCGTCAACGGGAGGAGCCATAAATGAAATTAAAGCCGAGAGTCCCGTATCCCCGGCTGCATGGCACCTGTCTTGGTCGTGTAAATTAAAACAAAAATGAGGTTTAAACTCATTGTAAAGTTGCGTAAGGAATTTTGCTTCGGGAGTTTGTAATTCTATAGAATCTCTATTAATATCAATTCCCTGCAAATTCTCTCTTGTAAAAGCTGTTGCGCCATCGGGATTCAAACAAGGAACAATAAGAATAGTTAATCTGCTTTTGAGATATTTAAAGAAACCGGGGTCATAAGAAGAGGCGAAAAAATAAAAGATGTCGAATATTGAAAGTTGGGCTGTAGGCTCATCACCGTGCATTCTTGCCCACATTAAAACTTTAGTAGCCCCTGTTCCAATTTTTAAGACTGGGATTTGTTCTCCCGTAAAAGAATTTCCGGTTTTGTAACGAACAAACCCGCTATATTTTTCGGCAAACGAAACAGCAATTAGATTCTCGTCTTGCCCGCTTGCTCTTCCTCTATCAAAAGGATATTTTAATTTTTCGTAGTTATTGTAAAAATTGTAAGAATGCATTAGATAAAAAGGAGGCTTTCGCTAATACATTGTGCCAATGTTGATAGTCAAAAAGAAACCGCCAATTGTTTCCTTATTTCTACCGGTCATACCTTCAACACCACCGTCAAAAAATTTAATAACATAATATCGAAGGTTAATACCTACAACAGATGATCTGTTAAGCCCGAAATTAGCTCCCATTCCTACATACCCGCCGGCAGCCAAATAAGTTGTTGCCGAACCAAATGCACTAAAAAATTCTTTTTCGAAAGGAGTTGTGAATACCAATGAAGGTCCGAAACCTGCATTTATATAGGGTCTTAAATTATCGGTGAGACTTTCTGAAAATAATCTGTATTGAAGTCCGAAATTGAACGGTACCTGAAAAATCCTGTTCTTTTTGCCCATAACAATAATTCTGCCGAAGTAATCAATATACTCTACTTCCTTTTCGTCTTTAGATTCCGAAATAGAAAAGTCTGTAAAAAATGTGAGGTTTTCTGCTAACTCTCTTCTGTAAAAGCCGCCTAAACCAAAACCGCCTTCGCCAATCATCAAATCTAAACCGAGTGTATTTTTAGGGAAAAGGGTCTTTTCATCATTGGGTACCTCTTTTCCGATACGCTGGGAAAATATTTCTCCGCCTGTTAAAATAATTAACACGAACAATAGCACAATTTTTTTCATAGCAGTACTCTCAAATTTCTTTTTGCTAAATTACAAATTAATTAAACTATAAAAAGAGCCTTAATTTTTACACATACATTTATAGATAAACAATAAAAGTTTAATTACCGGTTTCAAAATATTGAAACCTTCTTGCACCCATATATTTATCTGTGTAATACTTAGTATCAAATGACGAAATAATTATCCCCTGTTTAGTACTTGCGTGGGCAAAAAGTCTGTTAAAAAGATAGATACCCACATGACCCGGACGGGCGCCTCTTCTTGTATCAAAAAAGACTAAATCACCGAACTTAAGATTTTCTAATCCCTCAACAACTTCACCCTGTTTAAATTGATCTCTTGCAGTTCTGTATAAACTATGATTTAAAACCGTTTTATACATTAGAACTGTAAAACCGCTACAATCAAGCCCTTCTTCGCGAGTATTTCCACCCCACTTATAGGGAACATTCAAACACCTGATAATTTCAATCATCAATTTTTCTCGCAGAGTTAGCTCTGTAGCGTTACTCTCACCCAGAATTGCATCATTAACAATTTCGTCATAACGGGTTGTTTCGTCATAAGGCAAATCATAATCTTCAAACTCTTCAAAGTCAGAAAGTTCGTCATTAACTTCGGGTAAATTTTGATTACCATTTGCGTACCTGCCTGAATTAGAATCACCATGCTCTTGTTTACCGGTACTTCCGTATCTCTCGTTAGTACTTGAAACAGAACAGCCGGAATAGATTAAAACTCCGGCTGATAATAAAATAGTTAAGATGAACGACCTCATACTACCCTAAGTATGCTTTCAAATTTTTACTTCTTGATGCGTGACGAAGTCTTCTAATAGCTTTCTCTTTGATCTGACGAACTCTTTCACGGGTTAAGTTAAATTTTTCACCTATTTCTTCTAAAGTTAAAGAATGTTCTTTACTTAAACCGAAATAGAGTCTGATAACTTCGGCTTCTCTTTCAGAAAGAGTTGATAGAGCTCTCTCAATCTCGGTTTTCAGAGATTCAATCATTAATGTTTGGTCTGGCGAAGGTTGTTGGTCATTAACAAGAACATCTAAAAGTCTGTTATCCTCACCTTGAGCAAACGGAGCATCCATAGAAACATGTCTGCCGGATATTTTTAAAGTATCTGCAACTTCATTAACATCCATATCCAATTCACCTGCAAGCTCGGCAGCTGTGGGTTCTCTTTCATATTCTTGTTCAAGATTACTAAATGCTTTACCGATTTTATTAAGAGCGCCAACTCTGTTTAACGGAAGTCTAACAATTCTTGATTGTTCAGCTAAAGCTTGTAAGATAGATTGTCTAATCCACCAAACAGCGTACGATATAAACTTAAAACCCCTTGTTTCATCAAATCTTTTAGCAGCCTTAATTAAACCCAGATTACCTTCGTTAATCAAATCGCCGAGCGATAAACCTTGGTTCTGATACTGCTTAGCAACAGAAACCACGAAACGCAAGTTGGCTTTTGTTAGCTGCTCTAATGCCAATTGGTCACCCTGTTTAATTCTAACAGCAAGCTCAATCTCTTGGTCGGGAGTTAAAAGTTCAACCTTACCGATCTCTTGTAAGTATTTGTCTAACGATTGGCTTTCGCGGTTAGTATATTGTTTTGTAATTCTCACTCAGTCTTCTCCGAATTAATATCAATTTAATCAATTACATTGTTTGTGTGGTCAACTATTCCCACAATAGAAGCATCAACGGGAGCGTGGTCAACCATGAGGGGTATTACTGCTTCACTTGCGGTAATGTATATAACGGTTTCTCCTCTTCCGGCACCCATTGTATCAGCAGCAATTATCGGTGCGCCGCAATTAGTATTGTCAGAAGTAACCGGTTGAATAATTAACAAAGAAATTCCCGTTAAAGTTTGATATTTCTTTGTAGCCCAAATATTTCCGATAACTCTCGCTAAAAACATAGCTTACTCTTCTTTAGGAACATCAAGCTTATCTACAATTGCCATAATAACTGCGTCAATCGGCTTATTTTTAGTAAAATTTGTTTGACGGGCAGAACTTCCCGTTGCAACTAAAACAATTTCACCCTCACCAGCACCCACACTATCAACTGCAATCACAAAGTTAGATTTTTCGTTGTACTCAAGGTCTAATTCTCTAACAATTAAAAATTTAGCACCTGTAAGATTTTCATCTTTTTTAGTTGCCCAAACAGTTCCGATTACTCTTCCGATAATCACTTATGCCTCATTAATTCAATTATCTTTGCTTAAAATTGTTCCGGAAACTAAAACATATTTTTCAACATGCTCTTAATTAGATGTTTTGAAGAGAAATCTGTTTCAATTCTTTTGATATCTGTAAACTTTAAATACTAATTGAATTGTATCTGTTTAATAAAAAATAAAATTCTGCAATGCAAATTTAATTATTAATTAATTAAAATGCTTTGTGTTCGCTGATTATATTTTTACTTGGATTTAATTTCAGAAAGAAATTCTTTTCCCGAAAGTGAGTTTTCAATATCAAAATACTCTGCAACTGTTTTTGCTGCATCCGAAAATGAATCTCTAATGCCCAGATTGACCGAAGGCAATTTCTCCGAGTAAACTAATAAAGGAACATATTCACGGCTGTGATCTGTAGATTTTGTTGTGGGGTCATTTCCATGGTCAGCCGTTATTATCAATAAATCATCTTTTGACATTGAGTCAATTATTGTTTCAAGATTATCATCAAACTCTTTAAGCGCTTTTGAAAAACCTTGGGGGTCATTTCTATGTCCAAAGTAAACATCAAAATCAACCAAATTAGCTAATATAAAGCAACCCTTAGTTTTTTTCATAAATTTCAATATTTGCTTACAGCCATCTTCATTTGACTCAGTATGGATAACCTCTGAAATAGAGCGGTAATTGAATAAATCACCAATTTTACCAATGCCTACAGTTCTTAAACCATTCTCGTACAGTAAATCCAAGAGAGTATCACCGGTTGGTTCAAGCGAGTAATCAACTCTATTTGTTGTCCTTACAAAAGAACCGGGTTCTCCTATAAAAGGTCTTGCAATTACTCTGCCTACTATATTATGCTTTAAAACTTCGTTTCTTGTTATCTCACAAATTTCATACAACCTGTCTAAACCAAAATGTTCTTCGTGCGCAGCAATTTGAAAAACAGAATCAGCTGAGGTATAAACAATCGGGAAACCGGTTTTAATATGTTCTTCGCCCAACCTGTTAATAATTTCAGTTCCTGATGCCGTACAATTTCCGAGAAATCCGCCGCATCCTGTTTTTTGTAAAAATCGATCCATTAACGCCGGCGGAAACCCTTCGGGAAAATACTCGAAGTCAATTTTTGAATGAAGCCCCATTAATTCCCAATGCCCGCTTGTAGAATCTTTTCCTTGCGATATTTCTTTCATTTTACCGAAAGAAGCAAGAGGTTCAATTGCAGGTTCAACACCTTTAATTGGTCCTATATTTCCGAGACCTAATTTTTGCAAATTAGGCAAATTTAAACCATTTGTAACTTCCGCAATATGTGCTAAAGTGTTGCTGCCTTGGTCGTTATAGGCAATTGCGTCAGGTAATTCACCAATTCCAACGCCGTCAAGAACAATGAAAACTACATTTTTAATAACTACCTCAGGTTGTTTTTATAATCCGGTTTGATCTTTCTGAAACTGTTTTAGTTAATGTTAATTGAGCTTTTTCAATAAGGTTTTCAACCGTACTCTTTTCATTCACGGGTAAAACAACACCCGAGATTGTAATAGTTGTTTTTTTAGAGTACAACGAGATAGGTTCACCCGATACTTTACCTCTAAGTCTCTCAGCCCAAACAAAAGCTTCTTCCTGCGGCAAATTGAACCTGTAAATAGCGTAGGTTTTATCATTTATTTTGCCTAAAAGTGACATTGGCTCAACTTCATTAATCAAAATTTTTGCTAGAGCGTTACTTGCCTTTTTAACCGGATTAGTTTCAAATAAGTTTGGGTCATAAATTAAAGCATCTAATTCTAAAAGGATAAAACTACCCGGTAATTTAAGAATTTTTGTTTTTTGTAACTCACCTTGCAACCGCTCTAAAAAATAGGCTTTTGTGAATACATTTGTTTCAACATCCCTTGTTATAAATCTTTTGAGTGTTGTTTGCATATTTTGACTAAAAAGATAAAAAGCAAGTGCCCCGAGAGCATTAAAAAGAAACATCGATTCTTGTGAAGTAAAAGCTCCTGTTCTTTTGCTTTCGTAACATACTGCACCGTAGCAGAAATCTTTATATACAAGAGGGATAGTCATAAATGACCCGGTTAACTCAATATTCTCATTTTCCTTAAATCTTATAAACTTGCTATCAGAAAGGTCATTAATAATTCTGGGACTTTTACCACTTATACTTTGGTAAACTATACTCAGCCCCTCTTCTAAAATTGTTCCCTCTCGCAAATAACTTTTATTCGTATTATTAAACACAACTGCAGCAATTGATTTATTAGTGTTTGGGTCTGTTTGAACCAGAACACATTGGTCACAAGAAATAAGTTGAGCTAAATTGTCATAAACTAATGTATGAATATCTTCAGGAGTTTCAATTCTCAAAAGATTTTCATAAAGTTTGTCAACTAATTCCAACTTTTGTTCTGCATTCGCATTGTTAAATTTGCTCTCAAAAAGCCCAAGATATAGTATAATTAGTCTAACATATTTTCCTAAAGTATAAATGCTTTCTTCACCAAATGCATCATTTTCCTTAGAGTCAATTAAAAGCACTCCAATTAAACTGTTTGAGTATTGCACCGGAACTGCGGCAACACTTCTTATCTTCTGTGATTCAATATAGTATTTAATATTGTCTGATTCTGCCGCCGGTAATAACTCTGCAATAAAATTTGCTTTTTCGGATTTTACAACATTACTTAAAAAATCATCCTCAATTTCTAAATGTGAATCAATTAATTGTTCTTTGTTACCTGAACTTAACTTAACAAATATTTTTTCACTTGATTTAATATATCCAAAATAAATTGCTGTATGAGCAGACTGAGCTTCTCTAATCACTTCTAAAAATAGCTCGAAAACATGATTAATCTCTTCTCTTTTACTCCCAAAATTCGGAATTGTAGAATTTACAATCTCTCTGAATTTCCGGTTTATTTCGTCTGTGTCTGTTTCATAAGTTTTAGAATGAATTGATACTTTCTTAACTGCTTGTTCGCTTGAAGTTGTATAATGACTACCGTTATGAGATATAGGAATTGGAACAACAGGATTTTCTGAAGTATCAGGATATTTTTCAGCGCTCGTAGTTTTATCCTCATCCTGATGAGGTAAAGCCGGAGAATCTTTGGTTATTGTTTGAACAATCGTGAAACCTTCATCAGAATAAACGGGCGATTCAGCAGAGTTTGTGTTTGATGAAGAATGTACGGAATAACTACCAGACTTATTACTTAGTCCAAACAATGCATCTCTTTCACTGTAAGCATAAATTGCAAGCATAATCAAGAAAATAGCAGATATGATTGAGGCAACTGTTCCGCCAAAAACAATTAGCAACATTAATGAACCGGGAAGCACTATAAAAAGTAGGGATTTTTTAATCATTTATTTATTTTATTAGGCGTCTAAAATATTCCATAAATTACAATATAAGATAGTTTGTTAAATGTTCTCTTGCAAAAAAAACAGCATTGATTATTAATTTTTTTAACAATTTTTTAGATAATTTTTCTATGAATATTTAACAAAAAACTATAGTACTTCAGATTAAGTACAAATGATAGTTAATTATAGATTTGCAATTTAAGAAAATTAATTAAAAAGAGAGATTAAACCGGGAGAAATTGAGCAACTAATTAACTTTTAAGTACTAACTTTTAAATTAAGACAAAACTACAAATTATTCAAAATAAATTTGACTAAAGTTTTTTGATATTTTGAATTCTTGATACTATAAAGGAAAAAAGACTCATCTCTAACATAACCGGGATAATTTTCCGAAAATATTTTCAAATTTTTACTCATTTCTTTTTGATTGAGTTTATCCGTTTTAGTTAGTAATTTGATATCGCGAAACCCCTTAGCTGTAACAAAATTATGGAAATCGCCATCTAAATTTGAATCAGGAACAAATGCATCAATTAAATGAATAGAAAGAGCAATATTCTTGCTAAAATTAAAATATTTATCGATAACATCAGCCCATTTTGCCTGTTCTGACCGGCTAACTTTAGCGTAACCAAAGCCTGGTAAATCGACAAAATAAAACGATTTTTCTATAAGATAATAGTTTATGGTACGGGTTTTACCGGGAGTTGAACTCGTTTTTGCTAATTTTTCACGGTTGCAAATTGAGTTAATAAAAGATGACTTGCCCACATTTGATCTACCGCACAACACAACCTCGGGAAGCCCTGTAGTGGGTAACCCTTCGGTGTTAAAGTAAGTGCCGGTATATTCAGCAGAGCGAAACATTTTGGATATAGGAGATAATGATTTTAAAAAATAAAAAAGCAACCCGTTAAACAGGTTGCTTTTGAATTCTAAGAACTCTAATTAAGCTTCAGCTTTTACTTTTTCTTTAGCTGCGGCTTCTTGTTGCTTTTTAACTTCGGCTTTAATCTCTTCTTTTTGAGAAGCTGACTCATTAGCTACTTCATTATAGTCAACTAATTCAATTATAGCCATTGCTGCAGCATCACCTAAGCGAAAACCTGCTTTAATTACTCTTGTATAACCACCCGGTCTATCACCTACCATAGTTACAATATCATTAAAGAGAGTTTTAGCAGCTTCTTTATGACGCAGAGTATCCATTACGGTACGCTTATCTGTTAAAGTACCTTTTCTCGCTTTAGTAATTAAAGGCTCAACAAAACTTCTTAATTCTTTAGCTTTAGCAAGCGTTGTTTTAATTCTTTTATGAAGTAAAAGTGACGCAGCCAAATTTCTTAACAAAGCTGTTCTGTGAGAAGCAGTTCTATTTAATTTCCTTGATGTGACACGGTGTCTCATATTCTAACCTTCCGTGAATTATTGATTTTCTGATTCTTCTTTTAAATACTTGTCTATATCCATACCAAACTCTAAACCAAGTTCTTCAACTATGTTCATAAGTTCTGATAAAGATTTCCTGCCAAAATTTCTGAATTTTAACATTTCAGCTTCATCTTTTGAAACTAATTCGGCAAGATTTTTAATGTTTGCTGCTTTAAGGCAATTATGCGATCTAACGCTAAGTTCAAGATCATCAACATTAGTTAAAAGAATCTTTTTAATTCTCTCTTTCTCTAAATCTTTTTTCTGAACTTGCGGAACTTCTTCTTGCTCAACATTCATATTGATAAACAATTGAAGATGATCACGCAAAATTTTAGCAGCCTGTGTAACAGCGTCATCCGGAGTTACAGAACCGTCAGTAAAAACATTTAATGTTAATTTTTCATAATCGTTTTTATCACCAATTCTAACATTAGCAACATCATAAGTAGCGTTTAAGATTGGCGAAAAAATTGAATCTATAGCAATCATACCAATTGGGAAATCGGGTTGTTTGTTCTCGTTAGCCGGAACATATCCTTTACCTTTACCAATTCTTAACTCTACATCAAACTTAGCATTTGAATTTAAAGTAGCAATATGAAGACCGGGATTCAAAATTTCTATATCCGGTGAAGCCTTTTGCAAGTCATCAGCAGTCCATTCTTTTTCACCGTTAAAGCTTAAGTCAATCTTAGTAGCTTTTTTATTAATTAATTTAAACCTAACCTGTTTAAGGTTAAGAATAATTTCGGTAACATCTTCAACTACACCCGGGATAGTTGTAAATTCATGTAAAACATTAGAAAACTTAACTGCAGTTAAAGCAGAACCCGGTAGCGATGAAATTAAAACTCTACGCAGAGAGTTACCTAAGGTTACTCCGTAACCTCTTTCAAGCGGTTGAACCGTGAACTTGCCGTAAGTGTCAGAAAAACTTGATTCTTCTAATACTACATTTTCGGGCATTTTTAATAATACACTCATTGAAATATCCTCTAAATTATTCAGTATGATTATTTAGAATAGAGCTCGACAACTAACTGCTCATTTGCATTTAGAGGGATATCTGCTCTTTCAGGCACTTGTAAAAATGTACCTGTTAAATTGGCTTTATCTATAACCAACCATGAGAAAACACTGTCTTTTACCCTCTTAAGAGATTCATGGATAGGATCCAGTTTTTTGCTCTTTTCTTTAATTTTGATTAAATCACCGGGCGACAATAAATATGAAGGAATATCAACTATATGATTATTTACTAAAATATGTCTGTGGCTTATTAACTGGCGAGCTGCTTTCCTAGAAGAAGCAAAACCAAGTCTATAAACAACATTGTCTAGTCTTCTTTCTAATAGTTTAACCAAATTTTCGCCTGTTATTCCTTTTTGACGGCTTGCCTTTTCAAATAAATTTCTGAACTGGGTTTCTAATAAACCATAAGTTCTTTTAATTTTCTGTTTTTCTCTAAGCTGAATACCGTATTCAGATATCTTTGATCTTCTAGATGTACCGTGCTGACCCGGAGGATAATTTCTCTTTTCGATAGGGCACTTTTCACTAAAGCATTTAGCACCTTTCAAAAACAGTTTTGTTTTTTCTCTCCTGCATAACTTACAGACGGAACCTGTATATCTTGCCATTTAATTCTTCTCCGATTCTAAAATTTTATACTCTTCTTCTCTTGGGAGGTCTGCAACCATTATGCGGAATTGGTGTTATATCTCTGATAGAACTAATCTCTAATCCACAATTTACTAATGCTCTGATTGCTGATTCCCTGCCGGCTCCGGGACCTTTAACCCTAACCTCAACTTTCCTCAATCCTAAATCGTATGCTTCTTTAGCTGCAGCTTCTGCAGTTACTTGAGCAGCGAACGGAGTGTTCTTTCTTGAGCCTTTAAAACTATTTCTTCCGGCTGAAGACCACGATATCGTGTTACCGTAAACATCTGTTAATGTTACTAATACATTGTTAAATGTAGCTTGAATATGAGCCAATCCGTTAGCGTCAACTACATTCTTTTTTTTGACTTTCTTTACCGATTTAGCCAAATTAATAAACCTCCGGTTATTTCTTATTTCTTAGCAGCGGCTTTCTTTTTGCCCGCAACTGTTTTTCTCTTACCTTTTCTTGTTCTAGAGTTTGTCCTGGTTCTCTGTCCTCTTGCCGGCAAACCTCTTCTGTGGCGTAGACCTCTGTAAGTTCCAATGTCCATCAATCTTTTTATATTTTGCTGAACTTCAGATCTTAGAGCTCCCTCAACTTTAAAATCGGTTTGTATTACTGATCTTATCGTACCGACTTCATCCTCGTTTAAGGAAGATACTTTTCTGGTAGGATCAATATTGGCTTTATTTAAAATTTCTAAAGCATTAGTTTTACCTACACCGTAGATATACTGTAATGCATAGTAAACTTTTTTATTTTTGGGTAAATCTATACCGGCTATACGTGCCAAATAAATACTCCTTTTCTATCCTTGACGTTGTTTATGTTTTGGGTTACTGCAGATAATCCGCAAAACGCCTTTTCTTTTAATTACTTTACAATTATCGCAAATTTTTTTGACTGATGATCTTACTTTCATTTGTCTCTCCGTTATTTATAGCGGTATGTTATCCGCCCCTTGGTCAAATCATAGGGCGATAGTTCAACCGATACCTTGTCTCCTACTAATATCTTGATAAAATGCATTCTCATTTTACCCGAGATATGGGCTAAAATCTCATGTCCATTATCTAATTTAACTTTAAAGTTTGCATTAGGCAATGTTTCTGTTATAATTCCGTCAACTTTTATTGGTCCTTGTTTCGACATCTAATTAACCGTCAATATTTCCGGATTACCGTTAGTAATCAAAATTGTGTGTTCAAAATGTGCCGAAGTTGACCCGTCTTTTGTTTTTATTGTCCAACCGTCAACGCCTTCAAAAACATCGTATGTTCCTGCATTCACCATTGGTTCTATGGCCAAGGTCATTCCGGCTTTTAATTTTTTCCCTGTACCTTTAATTCCGTAATTCGGTATTGAAGGTTCTTCATGTAAATACTTACCTACTCCGTGCCCGCATAATGCTCTTACTATTGAAAAACCGTTTGATTCTACATAGTTTTGCACGGCATAAGAAATATCATGAACCCTTTTAGATTCTCTTGCTTCTTCTATTCCGAGATATAATGATTTTTCAGTAACATCCATAAGCTTTCTTTTTTCTTCGCTTATTTCACCAACTGCAACTGTAATTGCAGCATCGCCATAATATCCGTTTTTAACTACACCAACATCTATTGATATAATCTCACCTTCTTTTAAGGTTCTTTCCGAAGGTATTCCATGAACAACTTCATCTTCTACCGAAGTACACAATGAAGCCGGATACGGAATCGCTCCCGGAATTCTATAACCTTTAAAAGCCGGTTTCCCTCCGTTCTTTAAGATGTTGTCTTCAGCTATCCTGTCTAATTCTTTTGTTGTAACACCGGCTACAATATACTTTTTTACAATTTGTAGAGTTTCTGCAACAATTTTACAGCTCTCTCTAATATATTCTATCTCTTTTTTAGCTTTGAGAAAAATCATACTAGCGTCTTCTGACGAACTTGTTCCCTTTCATAAATCCGTCGTAATGTCTCATTACAAGCATAGAGTTAATTTGTTGCATTGTATCAATAACAACGCCAACCATAATTAACAAACTTGTACCGCCGTAAAACTGAGCAAATTTGCCCGACACATTAAATCCTGATACAAATGCCGGCAGGATAGCAACTAATGCTAAGAAAAATGAACCGGGAAGAGTAATTTTTGTCAATATATTATCAATAAATTCAGATGTTTGTTTACCTGGTCTTATTCCCGGAACAAATCCACCTTGTCTTTTCATTGAGTCAGCAACATCTTTTGGATTAAATGCAATTGCAGTATAAAAATATGTGAAGAATATAATGATTATAGCATACACTATTGAATAGAGCGGAGCTGTATAATCAAAGTGCCTTGCCATTGATTGCATAAATTCATTTTCCGGGAAAAATGAAAGCATTGTATTGGGTATAAACATTATTGATTGAGCAAAGATAATAGGCATTACACCCGCTGTATTTACTCTTAAAGGTATATACTGAGTTGTTCCGCCGTACACTTTTTTCCCGACAACACGCTTTGCATACTCAACAGGAATTCTTCTTGTACCTTGAGTAACTAAAATTACACTTGCAATAACTAAAACTAAGAAAGCTAAAAGGATGATCTCAACAATTAACCCTCTCTGACCGGTTGCAATCAACTGATACTCATCTAAAACTGCATACGGAAGCCGGTCAATAATACCTATAAAGATTATAAGTGAAATACCGTTTCCGATTCCTCTTTCAGTTATTTGCTCACCCATCCACATCATAAAAACAGTAGCTGATGTAAGGATAATAATAGATGAAAGAGTAAACATAAACCCTTGAACTTCAGGCGGTACAATCGGAATACCGTTAGCTTCTAAGCTATAAAGACGGATTGTAACACCCCATGCTTGAAACGCTGAAAGAACTACCGTACCGTAACGGGTAAGCTGAGTAATTTTCTTTCTGCCTTCCTCACCTTCTTGCTGAAGTTTTTGGAAATAAGGAACAACAGCACCCAACAATTGAATAATAATTGAGGCGCTGATGTATGGCATAATACCTAAAGCAAAGATAGCAGCGTTTGAAAACGCCCCCCCTACAAACATATCATATAAACCGAAGAGATTGTCTGTTGACTGATTAGCCATAGCGTCTGAAAGAACTTTGGCATCAACTCCGGGTAATGTTATGTGAGCACCCACTCTAACTATAAATAGTATAAAGAGGGTAAAGAGGAGTCTTGTTCTTAACTCTTCTACTTTGAATATGTTTCTAATTGTCTCTAATAATTTCTGCATTTTTTACCGGGATAAAATTTATTCTTTTTCTGCTTTACCGCCAGCTGCCTCAATTTTCTTTGCTGCGGTTTCGCTGTAAGCATCAACTTTGAGATTAACCACTGTGGTTATCTCACCGTTTCCAAGAAT
The DNA here is from genome assembly GCA_014879635.1 of Ignavibacteriaceae bacterium. Lineage (GTDB taxonomy): Bacteria > Bacteroidota > Ignavibacteria > Ignavibacteriales > Ignavibacteriaceae > BA9. The sequence continues at coordinate 22,939 of JACSRR010000201.1, forward strand.
TTTAACAGGTTTTAAAGCGGATGAAATAAGTCCGGCTTTAAACAATTCTTTTTTTCCAATCAACTCGGGATTGAGTTTACCTTTTTCAATAGCAATTTGAAGAACATTCAAATTGATAGTTTGAACATCAACTCTAAAAGGAGGAGTAAAACCTAATTTAGGAATTCTTCTCTGTAAAGGCATCTGACCGCCCTCAAATGATGCTTTAATAGAAGCACCCGAGCGTGATTTCTGTCCGTTCATACCTCTAGTAGCAGTTTTACCGTGACCTGAACCTGCTCCTCTACCAACTCTTTTTCTTTTTTTACGGGAGCCTTCGGCATATTTTAAATTGCTTAAATAATCCATGTTCTACTATGCCTCTTGAATTTCTTCTATTTTAATTAAATGTGCAACTTTTCTGATCTGCCCTCTTAATTGAGGAGAATCATTTTTTACTACTGACCGGTTTGGTCTGCCTAAACCGAGAGCTTTAATAGTAAGCTTTTGGGTTAAAGGTCTATCGATAATACTACGGGTCTGAGTAATTTTAATTTTCATCTTCTTTTGCTCCAACTTTGGTTCCGAACATTTCATTAACGGAAATACCACGCAAATTGGCTATGTCACCTGCATCTCTCAAAGACATTAAACCGGCTAAAGTAGCTTTAACTAAGTTGTGGGGATTACTTGAGCCTAAAGACTTTGTTAAGATATCTTGAACACCGGCTGCTTCAAGCACGGCTCTAACACCACCGCCGGCAATCAAACCAGTTCCGGGAGATGCCGGCTTTAATAAAACTTTGCCTGCACCAAATTTTCCGATAACTTCGTGAGGGATAGTATGCTTACTTAATTGTACTGATTTAAGATTCTTTTTAGCGTCTTCGGTACCTTTTTGGATAGCGTCAGTAACCTCATTAGCTTTACCTAAACCGATGCCAACCTTTCCGTTACCGTTCCCTACAACAACAATAGCATTAAAACCAAATCTACGGCCACCTTTAACTACTTTTGCTACTCTGTTTATATGGACTACTTTGTCCTTTAAATCGCCGGTTTCGGATTGATTTCTAACTTGCTTCAATTTAATAACTCCGTTGCGTTTCTAATAATAATAATTTGCTGCCGGATGAGGACTCGAACCTCAACGTACGGCTCCAAAGGCCGCTGTCCTACCATTAGACGATCCGGCAACTTTGTAAACTTAGAACTTCAGGCCGCCTTCTCTAGCGCCTTCAGCTAAGGCTTTTACCCTGCCATGATATCTGTAGCCGTTTCTATCAAAAACACAAGTAGTGATACTTTGTGCCAATGCTTTTTCGGCTAAACATTTTCCAACAAGCTTTGATTTAGAAGTTTTGCCTTTTAAGGATTCTAAATCTTTTACTGAATCTTTAGTTTTTGTTGAATAAGCAACTAAAGTTTTACCATTTACATCATCAATAAGCTGCGCATAAATGTGATTCAGACTTCTGTAAACAGTTAATCTTGGTCTATCAGGAGTACCCGATACTTTTTTTCTAACTTTTGCTTTTATTCTTTTTCTTGAGTCAACTTTTGACATTTTTAGCTCCAACTCTTATTTACCGGCAACCTTGCCTGCTTTTCTCTTGATAACTTCATTAGAATATTTAATACCTTTTCCTTTGTAAGGTTCAGGCTGTCTGAATGACCTGATCTTAGCAGCTACGGCACCAACGGCTTGCTTGCTAATACCTGATACTACTATCTGGTTAGGTGTAGTAACTTTAACCTCTACATCAGAAGGCGGTAAAAAATAGATAGGATGTGAATACCCAATAATTAAAAGCAGATTTTTATCTCTGGCTTCAACTTTGTAACCAACCCCAACTATATCAAGTGTTTTAGAATAACCTTCTGTTACACCGGTAACCATATTCTGAATAAGAGCCCTGGTTAAACCATGTAACGCTCTTGATTCTTTTTGATCATTCGGTCTTTCAACAACAATAGAGTTGTCTTCTTTTTTAACCGATATAATAGGGCTAAATTGTTCTGATAACTGCCCTTTCGGACCTTTAACGGTGAGTATATTATTACCCAATTCTACCGTTACTCCTCCGGGTATATCAACCGGTTTTTTACCTATACGCGACACTTATAAATCTCCGTGAATTTTACCAAATATAACAGATTACTTCACCGCCAACATTCTCTATTTTGGCTTGCTTTCCGGTCATAACACCTTTAGAAGTTGACAAAATTGCCACTCCGTATCCGTTGAGTACTCTCGGAAGTTCGTCTGCGGGAACATATTTCCGTAAACCGGGGGTGCTAATCTTTTTTAACCCTGAAATTACGGACTTTCCTTGATTGTATCTGAGCAAAATTTTAATAATGTTTTGCTTGTCATCTTCAATCACTTCGTAATCTTGGATATATTTATTATCTTTTAAAATCTGCGCTATGCTTACTTTCATATTTGAAGAAGGAATTTCCACTCTTCTTTTGTTTGCTTTAACTGCGTTTCTAATACGAGTTAATAAATCCGCTATTGGATCACTATGCATTTACCGCTCCTTTTACCAACTTGACTTTCTAACACCGGGTATCTCGCCTTTGAGAGCTTTCTCTCTGAAGACTAAACGCGATACACCGAATTTTCTATAAAAGCCTCTTGCTCTGCCGGTAAACATACATCTGTTATGAAGTCTTACCGGTGAAGAATTTTTGGGTAACTTCTGCAACTCTTCGAAATCACCGGCGGCTTTTAATTCTTCTCTTTTTGCCTTATACTTTTCGTATAATTTTACTCTTTTTGCTTCACGAGCAATCAAACTTAATCTTGCCATTTATTCCTCTGTTATTGATTAGCGCCTTTTTTTCTGAAAGGCATTCCGAATAACGAAAGCAGTTCAAATGCCTCTAAATCGGATTTTGCCGAACTAACTATTGTAATATCCATACCCAAAATTCTTACCACTTTATCAACATCTATTTCGGGGAAAATAATCTGCTCTTTTACACCGAAAGTATAATTACCTCTACCGTCAAATGATTTATCGGATAATCCTCTAAAATCACGAACACGAGGTAACGCAACATTGATAAGTCTATCCATAAATTCATACATTTTTTCACCGCGAAGGGTAACTTTAGCACCAACATTCATACCGGCTCTTAACTTAAAGTTAGAAATAGCTTTTTTAGCTTTTCTGATAGTAGGTTTTTGACCTGTAACCGTTTCAAGTGTTTTAACGGCTTCGTCCATTATTTTTGCGTCGGCAATTGCATCACCAACACCCATATTAACTACTATTTTTTCAACTTTAGGGGTCTGCATGATATTAGTATAGTTAAATTTCTTCATTAAAGAAGGAACTATCTCTTTTCTATATACATGAAGCAAACGGCTCGGGATTTTTACATCCGGTTCTGAACTAGCAGCAGCTTTTTCCTCTTTAGAAACTTTACCTTCTTTTTTAGGATTAGCTGTTTTACCCGCTGCTTGATTTGCTTTTTTATCTTTTTTATCTGCCATTTATAAACCTTAAGAAAATTACTTTAACATATCGCCGCTTTTTTTAGCAATACGCGCGGACTTTATTTTACCTGTCTTTTCATCTTTAATTAATAAGGCTCCTACTCTTGAACCTTCTTTCTCTTTAGCATCATAAATCATCACATTAGAGATATGAACAGGCATTTCTTTTTCTGTTATGCCGCCTTGAGGATTTTTCTGCGAAGGTTTAGTATGTTTTTTTCTCATATTAACACCTTCAATAATCACTCTTTTCTCTTTTTTGACGACTTTAAGAACTTTACCTCTTGTACCTTTATCGTTGCCGGCAACAACAATAACTTCATCGTCTTTTTTAATTCTAAGTTTATGGCTCATTTCAACCTCTATAATACTTCAGGAGCTAAAGAAACAATCTTCATAAATTCTTTTTCCCTGAGCTCTCTAGCAACAGGACCGAATATACGGGTTCCTTTAGGATCCTTTTCTTTACTTAATAAAACTGCGGCATTTTCGTCAAATCTGATATACGAACCATCATTTCTTTTAATTTCTTTTTTGGTTCTAACTATAACAGCTTTAGCAACATCACCTTTCTTAACAGAACTGTTTGGAATAGCAGATCTAACAGATACAACAATAAGATCACCTATACTTGCGTATCTTCTATTACTACCGCCCAGAACTCTAATACATTTTACTCTTTTAGCGCCAGAGTTATCGGCAACAACTAAAATTGTTTCTTCTTGAATCATCGCTATACTCCGGGTTACTTAGCTTTCGTAATTATTTCAACTAAGCGCCATCTTTTATTCTTGCTCAAAGGTCTGGTTTCCATAATTTTAACGGTATCACCAATTGAGCACTCGTTATTAGGATCGTGCGCCATTAACTTTTTAGTTTTCTTAAAATATTTTTTGTAAATAGGATGCGCTACTTTCTTTTCGATAACAACAGTAATGGTTTTTTCCATTTTGTTGCTTTTAACAATACCCACACGGGTTTTGCGCATTCCTCTTATTTCGTTTTTTTCTTCCATCTGAAATCAAACTCCTGCTTATTTGTTGCCGGTTTCTTGCAGTTTTCTTTGAGTAAGAACTGTGTTTAACCTTGCTATAGTCTTTCTCGAATTTTTTAATTTAGAGGTATTCTCAAGTGTTTTAAGAGCATGAGCAAAGCGATCATCTATTAGATTAACATATTCTTTAGTTAATCTCTCTTCTAATTCTTGAGTGGTTAATTCTCTGATTTCGTTTATCTTCATCTTTCCGTTCCTTTGTTATTCTATATCAGGACGTGAAACAATTTTTGTTTTAATCGGCAACTTATAAGAACATTGCTGTAAAGCTTCGTGGGCTAATTCTTTAGTTACGCCCGATACTTCAAACATAACTCTGCCCGGTTTAACAACGCATACCCAAAATTCCGGAGCGCCTTTACCTTTACCCATACGGGTTTCTAAAGGTTTTTTCGATACCGGTTTATCGGGAAAAATTCTTATCCAAACTTTACCGTCTCTTTTCATTTTTCTTGATAAAGCAATACGGCAAGATTCTATTTGCCTGCTGGTAATCCAAGCCGGCTCTAAAGCTTTTAATCCGAATTCACCGAAAGATACATTAGTACCTCTTTTGGCATTTCCTTTTCTTCTGCCTCTTTGCGATTTCCTGAATTTTACTCTTTTTGGTAATAACATTTTCTAAAACTCCGGTTTCTTTAATCTGATAGTCTTTTGCCTAAAATTTCACCACGGCAAATCCAAACTTTGATACCAATTGAACCGTAAATGGTTTCTGCTCTTCCGTAAGAAAAATCGATATCTGATCTTAAAGTATGAAGAGGAATTCTGCCTTCTTTATACTGTTCGGTTCTTGCCATTTCTGCTCCGCCTAATCTACCGGAAAGCATAATTTTTATACCTTCAGCTCCGGCTCTCATAGTAGAAGCGATAGATGATTTCATGGCTCTCCTGAACGCTATTCTACCTTCAAGCTGTTTTGCAATTGACTCAGCTACTAAATAAGCATCTAATTCAGGCTTCTTAAATTCCGTTATCTGGATTTTAACATCTTTATTTGTTAAAGCTCTTAATTCTGCTTCAAGTTTAGTTATTTCAGATCCGCCTTTTCCAATTACAACTCCGGGTCTTGGCGTATGTAAATTAACTTCAATATTTTTTGATGTTCTATCAATAACTATTCTGGAAATATCACCTCTTTTGAACTTTTTCCTGATATAGCCTCTTAAACTTTCGTCTTCTTTTAATTTTGAAGCGTAACTTTTAGCTTCAAACCAGTTAGAGTCCCAACCCCGGATAATTCCAACTCTTAAACCTATAGGGTGTGCTTTTTGACCCAAGACTATTCCTCCGAATACTTATTTATGGTTTCTACAACAACGGTTAAGTGGCATGAACGCTTTTTAATTCTATAAGCACGCCCTTGCGGAGCCGGTCTAATTCTCTTCAAACTGGGTCCTTGGTCAACCATAATTGTCTTAATAATCACTTCTTCAGGTCTAACACCAGCATCTTCGTTCTTGTTAACAAGATTAGCTAACGCTGACTTGATGGTGAATGCTACATCTTTTGATGCATGCTTAGGATGAAAAGATAACATTCTAATCATATCCTGTGCATTTTTGCCCCTCACTAAATCAGCGATTAATCTCATTTTACGAGGGGATGACGGTATAAATCTTTTTACTGCTCTTGCTTCCATTATAACCTACCTAGACTTTGATGCTTTTTCGGCTTTAGTACCGGGGTGGCCTCTAAATATTCTTGTCGGTGAAAATTCACCTAATTTATGACCTACCATGTTTTCTGTCACATAAACCGGAATCATTTTATTTCCGTTATGTACGGCAATGGTATGCCCAACGAAATCAGGAATAATCATTGATGCCCTAGACCATGTCTTGATTATTTTCTTTTGATTGGCATCGTTAAGCTGTTGAACCTTTTTCAATAATTTGTAGTGAACAAAGGGTCCTTTTTTTATTGACCTCGGCATATTCTCTCTCTATTATTTCCTGCGTTTAACAATATATTTATTTGATTCTTTTTTATGCTTTCTTGTCTTCAAGCCTTTTGCTTGCTGACCCCAAGGTGATACAGGATGACCGCCGCCTGAAGTTTTACCTTCACCACCACCCATTGGGTGATCAACAGGGTTCATTGCAACACCTCTTGATTGTGGTCTTATTCCTAACCATCTTGATTTACCTGCTTTACCAAGGCTTATGTTTTCATGATCAGAATTTCCTACAACACCGTATGTTGCCATACATTCAACTCTAACCATTCTCATTTCGCCTGAGGGCAGTTTTAATTGGGCATAATCACCTTCACGGGCAACTAATTGAATAGATGCACCGGCACTTCTCGCAATTTGTCCCCCTTTTCCGGGTTTTAATTCAACATTGTGAATAAAAGAACCCAAGGGAATTTCTTTAATAGGAAGTGCATTACCAACTCTAATTTCGGAGCCGCTACCGGCTGAAACCATTGCTCCAACTTTTAAACCTTCGGGAGCTAATATGTATCTTTTTTCGCCGTCAACATAATGCAATAAAGCAATTCTGCAGGTTCTATTGGGGTCATATTCTATAGAAGCAACTTTAGCGGGAATATTAAATTTATTTCTTTTAAAGTCTATAATTCTATAGCGTCTTTTATGACCGCCGCCTCTATGACGCGAGGTAATTCTTCCTTTGTTGTTTCTACCACCCGATTTACCGATACTTGTGGTTAAAGATTTTTCCGGTTCACTTTTAGTAATTTCTGTAAAAGCGGAAACCGATCTGAATCTTGTTCCGGGTGAAGTAGGTTTAAATTTTCTAATAGCCATTTATTTCTCCGGTATCAGGTAATACTAAACTTGTTCAAATAAATTAATTGTTTCACCTTTTAACAGGGTAATATATGCTTTCTTGAACCTGGGTGTTTTACCCACGAACCTGCCGCTTACTCTGAAAATGTGTTTGAATTTTCCTTTATAGCGTACAGTATTAACCGATTTTACCTTTACTTCGAATTTCTTTTCAACAGCTTCTTTAATCTCAAATTTGTTAGCATTGTAATCTACAATAAAACTGTATTGATTTTTGGAAGACTGCAGCTTTGTATTCTTTTCGGTAAATAGAGGTTTAACTAAAATCTGTTTCATATTTACTCTTAAACTGCTTTTTCTTGAGAATATATTTGATTTAAGTTTAATGCTGCACTCTTGCTTACAATCAATACTTGACTGTTAAGAATATCATAAGTTGTTACTAACTTTGATTCAGCTACATTAACTTTTGGCAAATTTCTTGCTGATTTATAGACTTCAGGCAAATTTGAACCGGTTAAAAATAAAACTTTTTTACCGGTGACTTTCAAGGCGTCTAAAAAGTTAACAAACTCTCTAGTTTTTGGAATTTCAAAGTTAAAATCTTCAACTACAATAAATTGATTGTCTTTAACTTTATATGAAATAGCCGACCTTTTAGCCAATGCTTTAACTTTTTTAGGCATTTCTTGTCTGTAATCTCTTGGTCTTGGGCCAAAAATTCTTCCGCCGCCAACCCAGAGAGGAGAGCGAGTTGTTCCGGCTCTAGCACCGCCTCTGCCTTTCTGTTTCCAAGGCTTTTTACCGCCGCCTCTTATTTCATTTCTTTCCTTGCTTTTGTGAGTACCTTGTCTTTGATTTGCAAGATACATTTTCACGGCAAGATAGAGAACATGATCATTAGGTTCGATATTAAATATCGAATCTGAAAGCTCTAAGGTCTCTCCGGAATTTGAACCGTCTTTTTTAAGTACTTCGAATACCATTTCTTAACCAAATATGTTATTTGTATAATTCTACAATTGAGTTAATTGCGCCGGGTATTGCACCTTTAACTAAAATTAAGTTTTTCTCTGGAACAATCTTGATAATTTCAAGATTTCTGACAGATACATTTTGATAACCCATTCTACCTGCCATTCTTTGACCTTTAAATACTCTTGAAGGATACGAGCTACCACCTATTGAACCGGGTGCTCTTAAACGATCTGACTGGCCGTGGGTTGTTCCGCCTACGCCGCCAAAATTATGCCTTCTCATTACGCCTTGAAATCCTTTACCTTTGCTTTTACCGCGAACTTTTATCTTTTCGCCTTCTACAAAAAGTGAAACATCAAGGTTATCACCGATATTTAATTCACCGGTTTCATCAACTCTAAACTCTTTAAGAACTGCTGAAAGCTTCAACTCATTTTTCTTAAAGAAACCTTTTTCAGGTTTGTTTAATGCCTTCTCCTTAGCTTCGCCAAATCCTAACTGAACAGCAGAATATCCGTGTTTGTCAGGAGTGCGTATAGCGGTGATTTGGCATGGTCCGGCTTCTATCATTGTTACCGGTACTCTTACACCGTCTGCTGTATAAACAGCCGACATACCTAATTTTTTACCAATAAGACCTAACATCTTCTTCTCCAAATCCCTTATAGTTTAATTACTATGTCAACCCCGGCGGGTATGTCTAACTTGCTTAAGGAATCGATTGTTTTTGAGTTTGAATTATGAATATCAATCACTCTTTTGTGAGTTCTCGTTTCAAATTGCTCTCTTGATTTTTTATCAACATGAGGTGACCTCAACACGGTAAATACTGTTCTTCTGATCGGAAGCGGTATAGGACCGGATACCACCGCACCTGTGCTTTTTACGGTTCTAATTATCTTCTCAGTTGATTTATCAATCAAAATGTGATCGTAAGATCTTAATTTTATTCTAATCTTCTTTCCGGCCACGAGTTATTTCCTTACAATTTTTAGAAAGAAAAAGGGAGGTTTGCTCCCTTTCTCGTATTAACAAATAATTTATAATTATTCAATAATCTTAGTTACGGTTCCTGCACCTACTGTTCTTCCGCCTTCACGGATAGCAAAACGCAATTTCTCTTCCATTGCGATATCAGTGATGAGTTCAATTGTCAATTTAACATTATCACCGGGCATAACTATTTCTACGCCTTCAGGTAATGTTGCAACACCGGTAACGTCTGTTGTTCTGAAATAAAACTGAGGTCTGTAACCATTCTGGAACGGTGTATGTCTTCCGCCTTCATCTTTCGAAAGAATGTAAACCTCTGCTTCAAATTTCTTGTGAGGAGTAATTGTTCCGGGTTTAGCCAAAACCATGCCTCTCTCAATTTCTTTTTTATCGATACCACGCATTAAGATACCTGCGTTATCACCTGCTTGTGCAAAGTCAAGTTCTTTTCTGAACATTTCTACACCGGTAACAACTGTCTTTTTGTTTTGACCTAAACCGACCAATACAACTTCTTCTTGAATCTTTACTGCGCCTCTTTCTACTCTACCTGTAGCAACTGTACCACGACCGGTAATTGAGAACACATCTTCAACAGGCATCAAAAATGGTTTGTCAATTGCTCTTTCAGGAATAGGAATGTATGAATCAACTGCCGCCATTAATTCCCAAATACAATTGTATCTCGGATCATCCATTGGAGCATCTGATGTACCTGCTTCTAAAGCTTCTAATGCGGAACCTTTAACTATCGGAATATCATCACCGGGGAATTCGTATTTGCTAAGCAATTCTCTTAATTCCATTTCAACTAATTCGATAAGTTCAGGATCATCCATCTGATCAACTTTATTCATGAACACAACCATTTTAGGAACGCCTACTTGTCTTGCAAGAAGAATGTGTTCTTTTGTTTGAGGCATAGGACCGTCAGTAGCGGCAACAACTAAGATTGCACCGTCCATCTGAGCAGCACCTGTGATCATGTTTTTAACATAATCCGCGTGACCCGGACAGTCAACATGCGCATAGTGTCTATTTTCTGTCTGATACTCAACGTGCGCTGTAGCAATGGTTATACCACGAGCTTTTTCTTCCGGTGCGTTGTCAATTGAGTCATAAGACCTTTTTGCTGATAAACCTTTGTTCGCAAGAGCCATAGTAATGGCAGCGGTCAAGGTGGTTTTTCCGTGATCTACGTGGCCGATAGTACCCACATTCACATGTGGTTTACTTCTATCAAATTTTTCTTTAGCCATGTTAGTTATTCTCCTTTGTAGTTAACATTTCTACTTAAACTAAGCTGTTGCTGCTGATTTTCTACCGCTTGATTTTTCCGATATTTCGTCTGCTATAGACTTAGGCACTTCGGAATAGTGCGCAAACTGCATTGAATAGATTGCTCTTCCCTGAGTCATTGATCTTAGAACGGTTGCATAACCAAACATTTCAGAGAGTGGAACTTTCGCTTTTATAACCTGAGCATCTTTTCTCGATGTAAATCCTTCTATTCTGCCTCTTCTTGAGTTTAAGTCACCCATTACATCTCCGAGATATTCTTCGGGTGTAACAACTTCAACATCCATAATTGGCTCTAGTAAAACCGGTTTAGCTCTCTTACATCCTGCTTGGAATGCCATTGAACCGGCAACTTTAAAGGATATTTCATCTGAGTCAACATCATGATAAGAGCCATCATAAAGTTTAACTTTAACATCCACCATTTTGAACCCGGCTATAACGCCGTTTCTCATAGCTTCTTGCACACCTGAAGATACCGCAGGTATATATTCTTTAGGAACAACACCACCGATAATTCCGTTAATAAATTCGAAACCCTTGCCCGGTTCGTTAGGTGAAATTTCTAACCATACATGGCCATATTTTCCTCTACCGCCTGACTGTTTAACGAACTTACCTTCTTGGTTTACAGATTCAGTTATAGTTTCTCTGTAAGCAACTTGCGGTTTACCCACATTTGCATCAACTTTAAACTCTCTTTTTAATCTATCAACAATAATTTCTAAGTGCAACTCACCCATACCTGCAATTAGAGTTTGACCGGTTTCTTCACCGATGCTAACTCTGAAGGTAGGGTCTTCATCTGCTAATTTAGAAAGTGATTCAGATAATCTATCTTGGTCAGCCTTTGTTTTAGGCTCAATTGCAATTTCAATAACAGGTTCAGGGAATACCATTCTTTCCATTACAACCGGATCGCCTTCATCACAAAGAGTGTCTCCGGTTTTGGTGAATTTTAATCCTACTGCTGCGGCAATATCTCCTGCCCTAACTTCTGAAATTTCTTCTCTGTGGTTAGCATGCATTTGCAACAATCTTGAAATTCTTTCTTTCTTACCGCTTACGGAATTAAAAATATAGCTTCCTGCATCCAATTTGCCACTATAAACTCTAAAAAATGTGAGTTTACCGACAAAAGGATCATTCATAATTTTGAATGCCAAGGCAGTAAATTTCTCATCTTCCGAAATATTTCTCTCAACATTATCGTTAATACCGATATGGTGAGCATCAATTTTTCCGAAATCTATAGGAGCCGGAAGGAAATCAATAACCGCGTCAAGGAGGTTTTGCACACCTTTATTCTTAAAGGAAGCACCGCAAAGAACCGGTATAATCTTATTTTCGATTGTAGCTTTTCTTAAAACATTTGAAACTTCTTCAGCTGAAATTTCTTCACCTTCTAAATATTTCATTAAAAGAGTATCATCAACATCCGAAACTGCTTCAAGCATTAAAGTTCTGTATTCTTTAGCTTTTTCTAAAAGGTCAGCCGGAATTTCGATATCATCAAAAGTTTTGCCAAGTGTATCGTCATTAAACATTCTTGCGTTAAACTTAATCAAGTCGATAATTCCTGCGAACATATCACCTTGACCAACCGGCAAGTTTATAGGAATAGCATTTGCTCCTAATCTCTCTTTAATCATATCGAGAGCGTTATAAAAATCTGCGCCTATTCTATCCATTTTATTAATGAATGCAATACGGGGCACACCGTATTTATCAGCTTGACGCCATACTGTTTCTGATTGTGGTTCAACACCGCCAACCGCACAAAACAAAGCAATTGCACCGTCTAAAATTCTAAGTGATCTCTCAACCTCTACGGTAAAATCAACGTGTCCCGGGGTATCAATAATATTAATATGGTGATCTCTCCAGAAGCAGGTTGTAGCTGCACTGGTAATAGTGATTCCTCTTTCTCTTTCTTGCTCCATCCAATCCATAGTAGCGGCACCGTCATGAACTTCGCCAATTCTGTGGAGCTTACCTGTATAGTATAAAATCCTTTCAGTAGTAGTAGTCTTACCCGCATCAATATGCGCCATAATACCAATATTTCTGACTCTATTTATAGGTGTCTTTTTGCTCATAAAGTAATAATTAATCCTGTCTATTTATCAATTTACCACTTAAAATGTGCGAAAGCTTTGTTAGCTTCAGCCATTTTATGGGTTTCTTCTTTTTTCTTAACCGCAGAACCTTCATTATTAGAAGCAGCGGTTAGTTCACCTGCCAATCTTTCTGCCATTGTTTTTTCACTTCTCGAAGAAGAATATTTCTTTAACCATCTTAATGCTAAAGCTAATCTTCTTTCAGGTCTTACTTCCATAGGTACTTGGTAAGTTGCACCGCCTACTCTTCTACTTCTAACTTCGATGATTGGCTGAAGATTTGAAATAGCTCTTTTGAAAACTTCCAAACCGGGTTTACCGGTTTTTGCGGAAATTAAATCAATAGCTCCGTAAACTACCTTGCGTGCTGATTCCTTTTCACCGCTATCCATAAGAATATTAATAAATTTAGCAATAACTAAATCATTATAAATTGGATCCGGCTTAATGTATCTTTTTGGTGCTCTTTTCTTTCTCATATTCTACTTCTTTTTAGCATCTGCTTTTGGTTTTTTAGCTCCATACTTTGAACGGCTTTGTTTTCTATCTTTAACGCCGTCTGAGTCAAGAGTGCCTCTAATAATGTGATATCTAACACCGGGTAAATCTTTAACCCTTCCGCCTCTAATTAAAACTATAGAGTGCTCTTGAAGATTATGACCTTCACCCGGAATGTACGCAGTTACTTCAATGCTATTAGTTAACCTAACTCTCGCAACTTTTCTTAAAGCTGAATTTGGTTTTTTAGGCGTTGTTGTGTAAACTCTTGTACATACTCCACGCTTCTGCGGGCTTGCACCTAATGCCGGTGCTTTGTTTTTAGATAAAACGACAACACGGCCTTTTCTTACTAATTGATTTATCGTCGGCAAAAATCGTCTCCTTTTTCTACCATAAATTGAAAAAATTCAGACTTTTAAAATACATAAAATTTTTATTTTAGCAAAGACAAAGACAGATATTCTTGTAAATATTTCTGTTTTATCTTGAATATACATTATTTTTATTGACTCGGAGGCTAATCACTCTGCGGCTTCAACGGTTATTAGGGGTTGTAAGTTAACCATATCCGGGTTGTGACTTTTTTTTCTGCCTCTCTTTGAGGTCTGTTCTATCGCAAGTGCGATATTATCTTATTGACAAAGAACATATTTTGTATATTTGAGCTATGCAATATAATTGGTGCAGAAATATTTTCCAAATGTTTTACTGTTTTTTATGTAAATATTTTTCCTCAATTAATTTTATACACCAATTATCCGTTTTTCAACCCGTTTTTTCCGTTTTTTATTGCTCGTCTTTCTTTATTTCAGTTAATTTCAAATGAAAATAATTTATTTTTCTTAGGCTTACTTTTTATGCTTACTACCGTTCAAGAATCTTTTCTCAATGAAATTAAATCTGTAGTCCCTTCCGAAAGAATCTACACGAACAATATCCGCACCCTTGCTTACGGAACCGACGCAAGTTTTTACAAACTTACTCCCGCTGCCGTAATTAAAGTTGAAAATGAAATTGAAGTTACTTACATCATAAAAAAAGCTAACCACTTTAATGTTCCTGTTACTTTTAGAGCTGCCGGTACAAGTCTTTCAGGGCAGGCAGTAACCGATTCAGTGCTTGTTCTTCTCGGTGATTCATGGAAAAAAATCTCAATCTCAGATGATCTTTCAACTGTTACTATGCAGCCCGGTATTATCGGCGGAAATGCTAACCGGTTCCTTTCGCAGTTTAAGAAAAAAATTGGTCCTGACCCTGCCTCAATAAATTCTGCCAAAATTGGCGGAATTATTGCTAATAATGCAAGCGGAATGTCAAGCGGTATTAAATACAATAGCTATAACACTATTTCAGAAGTTAGGCTCATTTTTAACGAGGGCACTATACTTGACACTTCCGATTCTACATCTGTATCAAATTTTTTAGATTCAAAAAAAGAAATGGTCTCTAAAATTCTTGAACTCAGAAATAGAATACTCTCTGATGCTGATTCTTTATCTAAAATCAAAACAAAATATCAGATTAAAAATACAACCGGATACGGAATAAATTCTTTAGTCGATTTTGAAGACCCCGTCGAAATTATTAAGCATTTAATTGTAGGTTCCGAAGGTACATTAGCTTTCCTTTCCGAAGTTAGCCTTCAAACTATCGATGATTATCCCGATAAAGCTACTGCATTAGTGATTTTTCCAAATATCGCTACTGCTTGCAGGGCAATTTCGCCACTTAGAGATTGTTATGTAAACGCAGCCGAGCTAATGGACAGGGCTTCTCTAAAATCTATTGAAAATAAGCCGGGATTACCCGGCTATTTAAAAGGTTTACCCAAAAATGCTACTGCCCTGCTGATTGAAACTAAGGCACCTTCTCGCGATATTTTAAGAGCACAAATTAATCAAATTATTGAGGCACTGAATCCGTTTAACCTCCTGCTACCTGTTGAGTTCACAATTAAACCTAATGAGATTAATACTTTATGGGGTGTTAGAAAAGGACTTTTCCCCTCAATTTGCGTAGAAAGAAAAGAGGGTACAACCGTAATTATCGAAGATATTACCGTCCCTTATCCCGTATTAGATAATGCTCTTATTAGCCTTCAAGAATTATTTGTTAAATATGAATATTACGACGCTATTATTTGGGGTCACGCCTTTGATGGGAATGTCCACTTTGTGTTAAACCAAGATTTTGGTATCCCCGAAGAAAAAAAGAGGTATCAAGGATTTATTGACGAACTAGTTCAATTAATAGCAATTGATTTCGGCGGTTCGTTAAAAGGCGAACATGGTACGGGAAGAAACATGGCTCCGTTCGTTAAATTTGAATGGGGAGAAACGATTGCCGGATATATGAAAGAAATTAAAGATATTTTTGACGCCAAAGGTATCTTAAATCCGGGTGTGTTAATTAGTGACGACCCTCAGCTTCACCTGAAAAATTTAAAACCAATGCCCGTATCTCATCCACTCATAGATAAGTGTATTGAATGCGGATTCTGCGAACCTGCTTGCGTTTCTCGCGATTTAACTCTTTCGCCAAGACAAAGAATCTCAGTTTTCAGAGAAATATCTTCGTTAAAAAAATCAAATTCCGAACCTCATTTGCTCTCGCAGTTGATAAAAGATTACGCTTACGATGCTAAGGATACTTGCGCCGCAGACGGCTTGTGTGAATTAAGTTGTCCGGTCAGTATTAATACTGGAAACTTGATTAAAGCTTTGAGAGTAGAAGATTCCGGCAAAATGGGGAATAAGATTGCCATGATGATTGCTAAGAATTTTGCTTCTGTGCTTTCAATTATGCGATTTGCATTAAATGTTGTCTATATAAAGCGTTCTATTCTGGGTAAATCAGTGATGAATTGGGGGATGAATCTAATACGCACTATATCAGGCGGTAGAACCCCTATTTGGTTGGATTCACTTCCGAAAGGGGGTAAATCTATTCACAGTTCGAAAACAAAACCGGCAGAACCTGCAAAAACAGTCGTCTATTTTCCGAGTTGTATTAACCGTTCAATGGGAGCTTCCCGGCAGTTTAATGATATGCGTTCACTCCCCGAAGTTACCGAAAGTTTGCTTAAAAAAGCGGGTTACACTATTGTTTATCCGGATAACTTAGGCAATTTATGTTGTGGAATGCCTTTCTTAAGCAAAGGATATAAAGAAGCCGGACTCTTAAAAGTTAAGCAGCTTGAGGATGAATTATTAAAATGTTCCGGCAACGGACTTTATCCTGTACTCTGCGATATGAGCCCTTGTCTTTATACGATGAAAACAAATTATAGTAATTCCGTTTTAGACCTGTATGAACCTGCTGAGTTTACCCTCAAATTTTTGAAAGAACATCTTGATTTTAAACCGGTAGAAAATAAAATTACTGTTTACCCGGTTTGTAGTACAAGAAAAATGGGGCAGGATGAAAATTTGTATGAATTAGCAAAACTTTGCAGTAATAATGTCTTAATCCCGGAGGTAGAACATTGTTGCGGATTTGCGGGAGATAAAGGATTTAATGCTCCCGAGCTTAATCATACAGGATTGCGTGACTTATCTGCGCAAATAAAGGGTAAAGATCTTGAAGGGTATGCCACGAGTAGAAGTTGCGAACTCGGTTTAACCGATAATACAGGAGCTGTCTCTTATACACATCT
>JACSRR010000014.1 GCA_014879635.1 Ignavibacteriaceae bacterium
AAATTATCTTCCCCAACTAATGATGCGGTCTCAGAGTCAATTTTCCATTTAATTTTATCTTTGTCTGATAACCTAAAGTTTACACTCGCATTGCCTGAGATATATTGGTTTTTAACTTTAGTTATAGTGGTTATCTTATGCTTTGGCGGGTTTTCAATATCACCCAATATTTGAACTATTTCTAACCTTGAAACACTGTTTAAGTTTAAGTTATTGCCGGGATATTCAATATATTTTTCAGGATTACCGGGAGTAACTTTAAACTCTTCATTTATTTTTATTACCGGATAAAAGAACTCATTGTTATTTTTTTTGTAGAAAATGCAGTAATTAGCCAAAGATTTATTTCTAGATAAACGATACTCTGTGGGTTTAGCAGCATATATAGCTGCTCCCTTTGCAACAAATAACTTTGATTCATCTATATCTAATTCCGCGTATCCAGGAATATTTAAATTAAGATATTGATTATATTTCTCAACTTTGTTTTTAATTAAATCTTTAACACCTAGTGTAAATGAAGACCTTCCAGTTATTATTAACTTATCTATACCTTTATTCGAAATACTAGATAACGAGCTATTAATTAAATCCTCTAAAACAGCTTTATATTTATCTGATTCCGTCTCTCCATCAAGTAAAGCTTTAAATTTTTTTTTCGATAATTCAATCTTGAATTCAGTATTATTTGATACTATATAATCACCGACTGAATCAATAGTAATACTTTGGTAATTAGTAATTTTTTTTACAAATTCGGGTGCTGAAAAAGAGTACTGTTTATTGTTAGCAGAACTTTTTGTAGTTTCGCTAAACCAGAATTTTATTTTTTCTGATTCTTGAAATAAATAAAGCTTTAAGTTTCGTAATGTTGATTCAAAAGCAGTAAACTTAGTATTATACTCGTCTAATTTTTCTTTGGACAATTGTAAGTTATTTTCTAAAGATTTATTTACCGGATCAAATTGAGCAAGTTCGTCGTTATCTTCACAAAGTTTTTCCCATATAAAATTAGCAATGTATCTAGTTACTTCTTCTCCCCCTTTCGACGCTCCAAAACGAGATAGTAAACTTATTTCAGCAACAGGGGAGTTTATTTTAACTTCAGCAATTGTAATATTTATAGTGCCTCCCCCTAGATCACATACCATTATGTTGCAATTATTTTTTCTATTTTCATCTGATGAGTTAAGCCAATTAACAATAACCGCTTCAGACTCATAAATATGCCTTTTTCTTCTTATTTCTTTAGTATAAATTTTTGAAGGTATGAGGTCCTTGAATCTTTGTATTTTATTTTCCGTAAAAGTATTTGGGACACAAATAATTACATTTGATAAAGAAAAATTGGGGTTAGATACGGAGAATTTTTCCAACAATAATTCGACAAATTTTTTAGATGCATCATTCGAAGTAACCTCATATTCATATTCTGAATGTTTAATTGAAATACCACTATTAATTCCTACTAATTTCTTGAGCGACATAAAAACGGGGTAGCCGGATGCTATAAATCCTTCAGCTTCTTCTCCAAACTTTGGAACTTGCTCCATTTTACCGTTATAAACTATTATTGAAGGAACTATTTTTTTATCTTGACTCAAATATGAAAATTTATTTCCATCATAACCAACAACTGTTGAACCCGTTGTACCGGGATCTGTCTCTTATACACATCTGACGCTGCCGACGACGGA
>JACSRR010000013.1 GCA_014879635.1 Ignavibacteriaceae bacterium
AGATGTGTATAAGAGACAGGAATACATATAGTGCAATAGAATACGACGAAAGCGGGAGAATAAGTGCCGTGTCTATATCCGAAGATGGCGGTACTTTTATAGAACATAGCTATTATGACGCAAACGATAGAGTTGAAGCTAAAACAGGGGGTAATATGTTTGGGCTTTACAGGTCTGAGTTTGAATATGATAATTTTGGAAATGTAACAAAAAACACTCACTCTGTTTGGGAATATGACGAAAACGGTGAACCCGATATGTTCGGAAAATGCTACATATTTTTATATCTCTATGAATAAAACTTAGTGTGATAAATATCAGTGATTTGGCACTTCTTTGGCTGAGTTTAATACCCGGTCATAAAAAAAACTGATCACTGATTTTGCTCAGTGTGACAATATTAATTTATTTTTAATACTGTAGCTGCGGTATTTTTTTAATAATTTTTATTTTTCTTAGGGTATTCAAAGAAAACTAATTTGCCCATTCCTTGAGCTAAATTTTTCCACGACTTAATATCAAATTCAAAACAAACACACCCTGTAGTGGGTAGATTATCGGTAATATATTCTGTTTGGCTCAAATAATTAACGAGATTAGTTAAACCGGGGTTATGCCCGAAAATCATAACATTATTGTAAGAATCATCAATAGCTTGCAAAACACTCATTACTTTTCCGGCAGTTGCATCATAAAGCTGAGTGGTAATTTGGATTTTTTCTTCGGGAACATACATTGCCCTTGCAAAAATGATTGCAGTAGTAACGGCACGGTTGGCATAGCTCGAGATAACTAAATCCGGGGTTCCGGTGCTTTTCATTATGTTTACAGCCATAAAAGGGGCATCTGCCCTGCCTCTTCCGTTAATTGGGCGTTCATGATCTAAAAGTTCAGTAAAATTCCAATCTGATTTTGCATGTCTTACAATAGTTAATTTTTTCATTTTACTCCAAAATAAATGCTAAAACAAAAGTAACAACAGAAATCACTAATCCGGTAATAAAAACATCATAACTTATTCTTAAAAAGCGGTATTTCCTTTCAAGAACAACACCCAGATAATATAAATCTCTAATTAAACTTCCGTACAAATAATCAGCGTTATTCATCAAATTTTTGACGCCAAACTCATAATCTTCGGGGCTCATTTTAAAGAAATTCCCAAAAAACAATAAATTACCTCTTTTGTTTTCAATGTCTTCTTTTGATACAAACCCATTATTAATTTTAGGACGAGTTGAAAGTACGGCAAAGATAGTGGCTACTAAACTAAAAAAAAGCAAGATGATTGTTGGTGCAATCAGATGAGGATACGCTTGAATTCTACCTATAAGAGTAGATATAACAATCGAAATGATAATAGCATTTACGCTAATCATAATATTTGCTTTATTATCGGCAATTGAACTTAAATCGATATGGTTTCTTGAAGTTATCCTGAAAAGGGTTTCAATGCCCCTTGTTGTTTTTTTCTCTTCAAGTGAATCTTTGAGATTCTTTGGGGGTATATTTCGCTCCGGTATTGATTCAGGAACAGGTAAAGCAACAACTTTACTATCAGACTTCTTCTTTTTATCCTGCCTTGAGGAAGATTTTTTTAGTCGTTTAGCAACTTTTTCTTTGTTGAGCTCAAGAGTTTCGGAAAAATTCCGTTTAGCATATTGAGTGTAGAA
>JACSRR010000012.1 GCA_014879635.1 Ignavibacteriaceae bacterium
GTAGAGAGTGGAGTTAATAAAATTGTGCCAATTAATAACAAAATTGCGACATTTTTAATATTTTTATACGAAACAGAAGAAATATGTGGGTATTATTCTGTATTTGAAGGAGATTCTCCGAATAATTCTTTGTAGGATTTTGAGAAATAAGAAAGATTTGAAAATCCAACTGAGTATGCAACTTCACTGACAGGTAATGAAGAAGATTTAAGCATGGCTTTAGCAGTTTTTAACCTATAATTCCTGATATATTGACTGGGAGTAGTTTCAAGTATCGCTTTTAATTTTCTTTGAAGTTGTCGACTACTTACAAAGAGGCACTTACTTAATTCTTCTAATCCAAAATCTTCGTTAGAAAGATTTTGAGTCAAAACTTCGTCAAGTTTTTTTAGGAAGATGCTTTCCTGTGAGTCATCGTAATTAAATTCATCGCTTTTTAAAGTTTTGGTGGCGAAACTTTTTCGCAAACTCTCCCTAGTTGATATCAGGTTTTTAACTCTCATTTTAAGCTCACCCGTTGAGAAGGGTTTACTCACAAAATCGTCGGCACCTACCCTCAACCCCCCTAATTTGTTAATTTCACGGGCATCAGCCGTAAGAAGAATAATTGGAATATGCGAAGTTCTTTCGTCTTTTTTAAGTACTGTGCAGAGTTCTAATCCGTCAACTTCAGGCATCATAATATCACTCACAATAATATCGGGAATAAATTCGAAAGCTTTTTGGATACCCTCACGCCCGTTTTCAGCGGAAATAACTTCGTAAGAACCCTCGAAACTTGCCTTTAAAAAACTCAGCACTTCGGGACCATCTTCAACAACTAAGATGATTTTATGCGCAACATCATCTTCTTGACTAAGTACATTTTCCAAATTATCAGCCTCACCTATGTTTAAAGAACTATTTTTTAACTCATTATTAAATTCGATATCGTGATTAAAATTTAAAAATGCACTTAATCCTGTACTAAAAGGCTCAAATTGGGTAGAAAATTCGGCATTTAATGATGCAGCAATGGTTTGAATGAATTTGAGAGGTAAAAATTCTTCGTTAACAGATTTTAAATCTTCGCTAATAAAGAATGGGTCTAAATTGTTGAGATATATTTTTAAAACGGTACAATCTGGACTTCTTAAACAACTTATCTCAAATTCCGATTTTTGTTTTGCTAAAATTAGAAGAGAACTGAATACAATCTTTAATGTTTTCCCAAACAATAGTCGATTTGCCCTAACAAAAAAGATTGCCGGGTGATAGACAATTCTAATCTCTTTTTGCATGGCTGAGTTTTTAATTTCATCAATCACATTTTCAATGTGAAGATTGAAAGAAAGTAACTCTGTATCATAATTTTGATGAAGAATTGAGTCTATTAAATCAAAAAAGCCATCTGTAATTGATTTAATATCAGCTGAAGATTTTGTGATTTGTGTTAAATTTTTTTTGTGATCAGTGTGAACATGAGGTAGTAACTCTTCAGCACAACCTGAAATTAAAGTCAGAGAGGAATTAATTTCGATAGAAATTAATCGGTTCAGTTTTTTTATTCCGTTATCTTTACTCACTCTTCAAAGCCCTAAAAAAATAATCCTGTAATATAAAGGTAAAATAGTAACTTCAAAAAATAAAGGAAATAATTGAACTTGTGACAAGAGTCAAATCAATTTTTTCTTGCTACTTATTTGAAACTTTTAATTTTCGTTTAGAATATAGATT
>JACSRR010000184.1 GCA_014879635.1 Ignavibacteriaceae bacterium
AGATGTGTATAAGAGACAGCTATACTTGTGAAGGGGTAATAAACTAAAGAATTGAACTCAATTTAAAAGCAATTTGATGTTTATTATACCTTCGGCTTTATAACACAGCGTGATACGATTCTACTTTAGGAAAGCCAAAACAGATATACGATTTACTAAAACTCAGGGAGTATAAAATGAAAACTTTATTTACCTTTCTTATTTTTTTTACTTTGAAGCTGACCTTGTTTGGTCAAGTTCCGGTTGATGCACAACATCCGTTTTCCGAAATCCATTATTCTACAACACCCGTAACAAATCCTTATACACATGCGTGGTTTCAGGCAGTAACTTTATTAAATAATCATGTACCCAATACCGGTTATATTAAAGTTGACTACATCAAATTAATTGAAGAAGATTCTGCAACGGGAGTTGAAACTGTTCTTCACATCGAAAACTATAACGGAAGTGGTCCGCTTACCCTTAACGAGGGGGGCTTATTTATCCGTTTCCCTTCATGGTATTACACTGATTCGTCAAATTTTATGTATAATTCATCCAGGTCGGGAGGATTTCTAACTATCAATGTAGGTGAACAACCGGATAGTATCAACCACTTTTGGGGAGTTAGACAATTAGCCACAATTGGTAAGCGACATAAAGTTGAAATTAGAGTCTTGATTTCGGGTGATGTTGCACTACAAGCCGGAATGGATTACTATACAAATTTGACAACTAAACTACGCGAAGACTGCAAAGAAGCATTTTATTCGAGCTGGTTTGGTGATTCAAACGGTGAATTTATCACAGTTACATATCCAAATTATAGCGAACAACCTGTTTTTGATAGATCCGATTACGGTTTTTATCAAAACGGAAAATTTTATTTGTCGAAGAGACTTGTTGATTTTCGCTCCGGAACAATCGTAGAAGTTTGTCGTGCAGATAATAATTTTATTCCTGAATTAATGACACTAAACGGTGACTATTATGAATATTACACAGGGCAAAACCATAATTCGGCTAAAGTTTATTGTTTCAAACTGAATAAATTAGATAATGCTTATGTTCCTGCTTCAATAATAAATAATATGTTATATCCCTCAGATGCAATCCCGAATGGTTACCCCGATGGATACAATTTTTTTACTTCCCCAAACTTTATTACAAATATCGAACCTGTTGAAAGTGAAGTAAATATTGAAGTATTTCCTAATCCGGCAAAGGATAAATTGTATTTCACAAATAACAATGGGATAACAGATGTAAAAATTTACGATACCTTAGGGAAAGAGGTTCTTTCTATAAATGAACCCGGTCTAACTTCAATAGATATTTCAGCACTTGCACCCGGCGTTTATTTCATCAATATTATAACAGCAAGAGGAGAGATCAATAAAAAAATAATAAAAACTAACTAAATGATACAAGTTAGGTTTACTACGGCGAAGTGGGATTTTCGATGGGAATAAAAATTAACCGCAGAGGGGAAAAAGTGCGGGGGTGGGGGAGTGCGAGGTTCGGGGTTAAAAACTGTTCTTAGCTCGTAGTCCCGGCCCTGCCGGGATTGGGATAAAATTAAAATGCAACCGCCTCCGGGGTCGAACAAATCTGATTTTCTTTTTTTGCTATAAATATGTGACACCTCCGGCGTCAAAAGTTGATTTTGCGATTTTCACTTTTAT
>JACSRR010000274.1 GCA_014879635.1 Ignavibacteriaceae bacterium
TCCGTCGTCGGCAGCGTCAGATGTGTATAAGAGACAGCTCAAGAGGAGAGTAATATTCTATACAAAATGTATGAATGGTTATGCAATTATTCGGATATAGGAGAAAAGTATTTTGACTTTATTTATCCCGCAAAAGAAAGATTATTAGATCACGGATTTGTGAAAGACAGTGTCGCAAAGGCAAAAAAATGGGACAATTTTTTAAAAGAATGTGGTATTGAAAATAGTGATGATATTTTAGAAAATAATAGATTTAGAGAATTTATTATTCAAAACGCTAACAAATTTAATTCAGAAGAAGACCAATCAAAAGCTCTTATATCAAGCAGCAGAAAAAAAACAATCGGCAATATAGATGATTTAAAGGAAATCTTACTTGCCGAGGCAGTCCCAAGTTTGAGTGATATTGACGGTGTATTTAGCAGATATGATAGTACTACCATTTTTTCGGATGAAGATAAAATTACAGCTTACGAATTTGTTCAAGAACTGCTAAAAAGGGCTGTAAAAAATGTGGTGGATCATTTGAAACAAAACCCGGATTACGATTTATCAAATATTAGAGTTAATCACACAGTAATTAATTATGTCAGATACAAAAATATCCCTGTTAACTTGGTTGTAAGACCAAACGACTACAATAAAGTCATAATCTACTACGAGAACGAGCTTGCTCATCTTAAATTACAAAACACTCAATTCTGGGTGGATAATGACAGTATTCAAAAACAAATAACCATTGGCGATATTCTTGAAGCTATGAGATTAGGAGTTATCCATAATTTATAGTACCGGATTAAGTAAAACACGGGGTTAAATAAACCCCGTGTTATTTTTAAAATTAAAGAATTTGATTTGCCAAACAAAAAATATTAGCCAATTTTCTCAACCTGTAAATCTTGTCTGATTCTTGAAGAAAGTCTAATTCATAAATCATATAATTTAGTCATGTTCAATAACCGGCTTTTTTCTCCCTGTATTACATTAGCTTTTTCAGATGATTCACTCTTCACTCCCGACCCTGTCGGGATCACCCTTCACTCCCGACTCCGTCGGGATCACTCTTCACTCTTCACTCCCGACCCTGTCGGGATCACTCTTCACCCTTTACTCTTTACCCTTTACTCCCGACCCTGTCGGGATTTCCCTTTACTCCGGCGTACACCGTTTTTCACTTCACAAACATCATTCTATGAACGGTAACCTCATCGCCTACTCTAACAAGGCAGAACCATACTCCGGAGGCAAGGTATTTGGTATCAGGGGCTAAGGTAAAATTGTGCGAACCCCGATTTAGATTACCTTTGTACAGTACCGCAATTTTCTCGCCTGTAATTGAGTAAACGGAAGCATCGGTATAACCCGCAGTTGTAAGATTTATTTGAACAGTAACATTTTCGCTAAACGGATTTGGGAAAGATTTGACCGAAAAACTTGCAGGTTGAAAATATGGTACCGTATCGGGAGAATTGACCGATTTTAAGTAATCCTCGTAAAGTTTTTTAACTCCGGGATTTTCTACAAAATTAAACGAATACCTATCAATTTTTGTTGCTGCATATCCGGATTTATACTGCCAGAGTAACAGACCTTTGCTTTTAGTTTTTAACGCTTCTTCAAATATACCGGCAAGTTTAGCAGTATCCGAATTAATTATACCCGCTTCGCCAATCAATAGTGGTTTGTTAAGAGCAAGAGCAATTTTTTCGTGACCGGCTATCCAATTACTACCACCTCTAATATTCATCCCCCAAGTTTCAGGATAAGCGTGAACGGAAGCGTAATCAATAACATCTAAACCGCTATTGTAGAAAAAAGAAGTTCCTTTAACACCGTTAATTAAAAATTTTACGCCGTTCCAAAACAGGAGAGGAGAAGGGTAAAAGTTTGAATAATTATCAAATCCTGTTTCGCCGGTACCTAACAAATGATTTGTATTAACGCTTTTGAAATGCCTGCCTAAATCATCATACCAACTCAAAATATCACGATAATTTCCGGCAACATTTTCCGCTTCGTTCATCAATTCAAAGGCTAAAATTGTGGTGTCGTCTTTGTAAGCAATTCCTGTGTAAAAGTTTACCCGGTTCACCAAAAAAGTGATATAATCCTTGTACCAGTTTTTAATCCGTTCATCTGTAAAAAAATGTTTTTTCGAAGGGTTAGTGATATTCAAATCTCTTTTAGCCCACTCCAAATAAATATTTATACCGCCGTATTCGGGAAAATTATTTCCGAAGACCAACACAAGTTTAATATTGTATTCCCGGGCTTTCGAAATTACATAGTCAAGGGAGCGTAAACCTTCTTCCAAATAATTACCCGGTTCATTTTGTATAACCGCATTAGAAACTACGCCGTTTGTATTGTTAAACGCCCAAGTTCTGACGGTGTTTAAACCTGCAATTGAAGCTGCTCTAAAAACATCTTCAACCGCATCACGCATTTCCGGGTAGGATGCTGCCTCCTGTAAATAGTAAACATTAAAACCTGCGGGAGTAAATTTTGTACCGTTTAGAAAAAACTCTCCGTTTAAGGTTTGAACAAAATTTTGCTGCTGACTATACATAAGCAATGAGAAAAGACAAAATATTTGGAAAAAACGAAACATTTATCTCGAAATTGTGTAAATTTAGGAACAAGTTCATTAGTTTAATTAAAAATAAAGAAAAACCCGTTAAAAGCAATATTTTATGGATATATTAGTTATTGACGATCTTTTTGAAACCAGACTTTTATTAAAAAAGCTCTGTAAAGATATGGGATATAATGCAATTACCGCTAATGACGGTGAAGATGCTTGGAATAAAATTTCTAGTTCCGATGTTAGTTTGGTTATTAGCGATTGGGAAATGCCAAACTTGAACGGTATCGAATTGGTTAAAAGGATCCGTAAATCGAAACTTAACCGCTATATCTACTTTATTCTTCTTACCGGTAAAAATACTAACGAAGAAAGAAGAGAAGGGTGGGAAGCCGGTGCGGATGATTTTATTACTAAAGAAATTTTTGCAAACCCACGCGAAGCTAAACAAGAACTTGAAATTAGAATTAGAGCAGGCGAACGAATTGTTCAGCTTGAAAGAGACCTCGCAAAACATACTGAAAAACTCGAAAAAGAACTCCAATCTGCGGCTGAAATTCAAAAGAGCCTTCTACCTAAATCTGCACTTGAACACAAGGGTATAGGCTTTGGGTCTGTTTTTATTCCTTCTACTTATGTAGGCGGTGATATTTTTAATTACTTTATGCTTGATGATAACAATGCAGGATTTTATGTACTTGATGTGAGCGGTCACGGCGCTTCTGCCGCAATGCTTTCTTATTCGGTAAGTAAATTTATTTCGGCACATTCGGTTCAACTTTCAGGCATATTGCGTAAATTCTCCGTAGAGAAAAATACTTTCGAAATTAATCCCCCATCAGAAGTATTAAACGCTCTTAATCAAGCTTTTGAATCTGATGAGGATAATCTCCTTTATTTTACGATGGCTTACGGAGTTTTGAACCTTCAAACAGGTAAATTGATGATTTCGCAAGCGGGGCACCCTCCTGCTATAATTATAAACCGCCATGATTCATACAAGTTAGTTGATATAAAAAGCCTTCCCGCCGGTATGTTTGATATTTCCGAATATGAAGACCTTGAATTTCAATTAGAGCCCGGCGATGTTGTTTTTCTTTACTCCGACGGCACAACAGAGTGTTTTTCGGATGTTCCCGGTAAAGGGGAAACAGAAATGGCAGAGTATTTTGACTCTATAAAAAAACTTCCCTTTGATTCTATGCTGCAAAATATTGAAAAGAAATTGTACAGCTATCACAACGATATTGTTGAAGGCAAATCAGAACAAAACGGAATTTTAGACGATATCACTCTCCTTGCGGTTAGTTATCACGGTAATTAAACTCTTTACTTTTAGTATATTTACAAATCAAAATCTCCCCCTTCTGAAACTTTAATAAACCTTATGGGTAAAATTTAAACCGTTTACTAATTTATAGGAAAAAAATGCGATCTATCTTAAAATTCTTGGCAATCACAATATTTTCGCTCACTTCTCTAGTTAATTCTCAGCCTGTTAAGCTCGAATTTGAGTACATTGAATTTGAAAAGGTGTTTGAACTTACAGGTGCGGTTGAAGGTAGCTATACAAGTTCGGCTAAATTTCCCGTTTTTAGCGATGATGCAGGAAATGCGGTTGCAAATAAAATTAACGCAGATATAGCATTCGCTATCCTGGGCGATTTTCAAGGGGATATTCTTGAAGGACTTGAAAAATCGTTTAACGAAACTTCTGCAATGTTTGAAGAATTTATGGGCGAAGATAACGGAATGGGTAGTGAATGGTTCAGCGATCATAACTTTTCCGTCGATTTTCAATCAGATAATATTATCTCATTAACGCACGCTTATTCAGAATATATGGGCGGGGCGCACGGTATGTACAATATTGCTCTTACATCTTATGATAAATCAAACGGAAGAGCTCTTGTTCTTTCAGATATTATCGATATGAATTATGAAGCCGAATTAAATAAGATTGGCGAGCTTTACTTCAGACAAGCTGCCGGTATTGATTTAGAAGCAAGTTTAAGCGATGAAGGATTTTGGATTGAAGACGGCGGTTTTGCCGTTCCTTACAATTTTAATTTAATTGACGGCGGTGTTCAGTTTTTCTTTAATCTGTACTCAATTGCACCTTATTCTGCCGGTTCTTTTGAGTTTGTGATTCCTTACGCAGAGTTAGCTCTGATCTCCTTTGAAGGTAGCTATATCTTCGAGTTTCTAAAATAATTTCATTTAATTTTCCATTAATTCATTGAGGTTCTCGTGAAAAAATTTAATCTTTTAGCAATATTATTTCTGGGAGTTATACTATTCTTCCAAGCTTGTTCCGATAAAAAAGAGGTAACCACCGATACTTTTGACAGAGAATTGGTTAAATACTCAAAAGTTTACAGCATTAAAAAAGACTCTTCTCTTGTTTTAGATGTTCAATACTTAAAGTACATTGATAAAAAAAATGCAACACTTTATAACAATGTTAATGATTCTATCTACTCGTTTGTTGCTTATTGTGCCGGCGGAGATAAGAACAAATCTTTAGATTCTATTTTCGCAATTCAGGTTGCCGGCTATAAAGAAGTTGTAGGTATTGATGCTGAATATGATCATTTCTGGGATATTGAAATTACCGTAAACGAACAAATTGATATGCACGGTGTTGTTTCAGTAGAAGGTAACGCTTATATGAATACCGGCGGCGCTCACCCAAATACCTTGGTTACTTTATTATCTTTCGATAAAAAAACGGGTAAAATTGTAACTATTAACGATTTGATTGACCCTTCAAAAGTAGAAGATTTCAGAAAAGTTGTCGAAAAGTATTTCAGATTACAAAATAAATTATCAGCTACCGAGAACCTCGAAGAAGCAGGATTTTGGCTTACCGATAATAAATTTGCAATTCCCGAAGAATTTAACTTGACCTCAAACGGCATCAGATTCTATATTAATACCTACGATATAGCTCCCTATGTTATGGGTGCTTTTGAAATTGATGTTCCTTACAACGAGATTAAGGACCTACTTAAATCAGGCAGCTTAGCTCAGCCTTTCATAAAATAAACTTCTAAAAAATCTGTATTTGCTCCGGTAATTATTTTTTATTTACCGGAGTTTTTAAATCAACTGTAAAAATTATTGACTATGGCTATTTCCCCTTCGTGTAAAAAATGCAACAAAGTAATTGAATCAGAGAATATAAATGTCGCTGCAGATACGGCGTATTGTAGTGAGTGCCACTTCATTTTTCGTTTGAGTGACCTGCTCGGCACACGGGCTGATTCTTCTCCTAAAGAAAACCCGCTAAGATTACCCCCAACAATGAACTTCACTTTAGAAAAAACGGGTGAATCATCTTTTGTTATAACACAAATAAGAACAGGGTCAAAATTAGGTGCCGTTGGAATACTTTTTTTTGCCGGTTTTTGGAATCTCTTTTTAGTTGTATGGACCGGATTAGCTCTCACTGCTTCCGTTTTTTTCGCTCTTTTCTCCCTCCCTTTTTGGGCAGCCGGAATCTACTTACTTTATACCGGTATTAATCAATTAACCGAAAAGCAAATTATTTTGATTGATTATGACGGAATAACCGTCAAAAAACAGAGGAAATTTAACCCCGTAAATCTCTTTTTACGATTTTCGGAAATTGGCTCTGTTTCTTTTGAAGCTCCCTCAATTCTGAAAACTTCCACTCCCGTAATTTCTCAAAGAGGTGTTCGTGTTAAAATTCCGACAATTATTCATAATGGGGGTATGGTACAGTTTTTTGAAACTGCTTTAGATGCAGAAAAAAATTGGGCAGTTGAATTTTTGAGTTATATAGTTGAGGGTAAACAGCGAGGTTTATAACTTTCCTAACTATTTAACCCCCTGTAAATATTTGTGAACTTTTCTTTCCTACTATTGTAGCACGGGCTTCAGTTTTCTATAAAGTGAGTATTTACTTAACTCGTTTTCGGTTACTTCACCGTTTATATATTTTTCGATTATTCTTTCATATTCACCGTTAAACATCTCATTTACGGAATTTAACCGGGAGAAAACCGACCTGTTTAGCCGCTCTCTATCGTTATTATTGAGGTTTCTTTCAACTCTTCGAACTTTATTTTTAAGCATTTCTAATTCGGTTACTCCTTCTTTAACTTCTTCGCCATTACCAAATATTTTCTCTGTACCGTCTTCATAAATCAGCACTTTTTTTCTTTCTTTACCCTCTCCTTTGTAATAACTTCCTTTAACGGCAGGTATATAATATTCATTTTTGACTTTTTCGCCACTTTTACCTGTAACCCAATCCCGCTCTCCGTTTTCGTCTTCTTTGTATAAGTACGGCTTATCATAGCGGTATTTAATTTTTGGAGGTTTGTTTCTGGATTGATATAATTCTTTTAATTTGGGACTAATTACCGAAAGAATTGCCTCAGGATCATACGCCTGAATATTTTCATTTTCCTCTCCGGTTCCTGTTCCGTTATTCAATTTGGAGAAGGCTTCAAGAGCAGCCTTTTCCCTGTTGTTGAACATCTCATTTCCGGCAGCCTCCTTAAGAGACTGCCGTAATGATTGAATAAAAGCTTCGGCAAAAATTTCATTGTTGCTTCTTTTAGCCATTAAATTCCTGCCTCTTTGATGAGCGACGAAATTAAATCCGGATTATTTATTCCCGTACTCTCTTTTTTAACCGGCTCAATTCCATTTTTAAGCATATTATCATACTGTTTGGCTTTGTAATAATTAACCGACTCTCTAACAATGGCATCGGGATTATCTGAGTATATTGCCAAATCTTGATGAGTAAGCGAAAGAGCCCATTCTTTAATTATTTCACCCGGATTTTCTGTACCTCCCGTCATTTTTGAAACTAATTCTTTAACTTCCTCAATCTCTTTTGCAGTTTCTTTTGTTTTCTGAGCTATTGTGCTCTCTGAGTTTTCGGTCTTACTATTTGGATTTGTAGTACCTTCTTTAGCGGTTGATTTTTCTACAATCCGTTCTTCTTCTTTCTTCGGAATAATTGATTTAATATTACTGAGTTCGGTTAACGCTGCGTCTAACTTCTCTGTAAGAGTTCTAATTTCTTTAGAAACACTTTCATTTATTTGAACAGAGTTAGCTTCTTTAGCTATTTCGTTATTAATACCCTTATTAGTTAAAAGTTGATTCCCTTCACTTTTAGTAAGGTTAATTTCAACCGGATTTTCAATTTTACCTTCTTCCATTTTTACCTCGCATTAATTATTGTTAATTTGATTTTCAAGATTTCTTTTCTCTTCCCTTACCCTGTCTAAAAAGCCCTTAAGTTTATTTACAAACTCTTTTTCATTTTTTAGCCTCCGCTTTAATTCTTCAATTTGATTTAATAGCCCGTCTTTTTCTGATTGAAATTCGTCGTATTGATCTGCAACAATTTCAAAATGTTTCTGCACTTTTCTATCGGCATACCAATTACAATAGCCCTGTAAATATTTGAAAACACTCTCTTCCCCGGCTGATTTTAGAATTGCCGCTATTATATTTCTGGGATTTATATTGTCTAAATTGACCGACATTATAAAAAGTTGCTCTATTATCTCGCTTTTTGATAGGGCAAACTGTGCTCTAAGTTCGTTAAGAGCATCCGGGTCTTCGGTTTCATTTACATTATTGACCCACTCAATAAAATCAGACCGGGTTTGCACTGTTTTTTCCAATTTCACCTCCGTTTTTTAGTTTAATATCAAAATATTCTAACATCACTCCGGGCGGAATTACACCCGGATAAAGTTTAGCAAATTCAAGCAGGTTGGTGAGAGTTTCGCTCTTCTCTGTCTCAGAATATGGGGTTTCCGAAACTGTTAACTCAAAATCGAAATTATTTATTTCTATTCCCTCACTCCCTAAAACATCTCCGTTAATTTGTAAATAGCGGCTGCCCTCAACTACATTCGCAATTCCCGAATTAGTTAGATATTCGATGGCATTAGCCGAAAATTCATCTCCCAATAGAGTGAGTTTTCTGTTTAATGATTCGTAACAATTTATATTTTCAAGAATTTTCTCTCCCAAGTCTTTTTTCCATCTTGCAAGATTATCGAGAAATAATGAAGCCGTAAGTGAGCCTTGTCTTTGTTTCGCTAAAATTGCTTTACCGCTTTCAGCCGAAGACTCTGATAAACCTTGGAAACTCCTGCCGCCTGAAATGTCTTCTATAAAAGATTGCATAATGCCCGCTACTTGAAAATACTGCGGATTCACACCGGAAAGTTTAAGAGGTCTAAAAGCATCTTCGCCGGTTCTTGTCCAAATAATTCCGCCCGTTTTTTCGGCTTTAAATTGTGCCGTTTGCGGAGTTTCACTTTCGGCTAATGCGTTAATATTTCCTTGAAATACATTTTTAACATCTCTTCCGAAACTGTAATCAATTTGCATAAAAATCCGGTTTAAGAAAAGTTGCGGGTCTATCAGAAGGTCGCTTAATGTCCAAAATTTGCCTTCAAAAAAGAAACTTCTGTAAATTGAAACAGGTATTTTTTGCAGTGGGGTTTGTTCATAGCTAAGTAAACCGGCGGGAGTATAAATGTATCTATCAACACCTGTTTCATTGCTCTCAATCACTTCACCGTAAGGTTTCTCTAAATTCTCGAGAATATACTTCGAATAAATTTCTCTTAGTTTTTTCTCAGCATCAGTTTTAGACAGAAATTTCGCTGCTACGGGATTTCCGTTTAAACCCGCTAAATTAAGATGATCGTTTGCGATTACGATATATACTTGGCGATTTGTTTTTTGATAATGCGTTGTTACGGGAATTACATCAAAATCCGGGTTTCCCGTAAAATTTGCAATAACTTCTAGCGATAAGTTTTGGCTGAGAGCTTCAGAATTTAGATTTGTTGAAAACAATCTTTCAATCTCATACCTTCGTAAATAAGTTTTATGCGAAATAAACGAGGCATCTTCAAGACAATAACTTTTAGAGTTTGGGTCCCAATTTGTGTTCTTGTAGTCTAACTTTCTGAGCTTAACTGTTGTACTTCCGAAAACTTCTTCGGGATAAATTTCAACCGCACCAAAGGAGACTGCTAACCCGCTTTCAAAGATTTCGCTCTCCAAATATTTAAGATTATTGCGTCTTTCCTTTTCACGAAGAAGTAAGGTAGCAATGTTAGCTTTATATTCATCTGCGGGGTCTGAAATTGCGTTAACTTTATATACTGAACGCCTAATTCTCTGCGACGATAAAATTGTGTTTATTTTGTGGTTGATGAGATTAATACTGTACGCAACTCTGTTTTGAGATTCAATTTTGAACTTTTCATCATCGTTCCAATGATTTCCAGCTCTAACTTTCTCAAATTTTGCTGCTTTTGTTTTTACAGTTTTGAGCTCTCTTTCAGATTCATATTGCATTTCAATCAAATCTTGAAGAGAAAGAGGCAGATTATAATTTGTATCCATAAAACTCCTTTTTTTGAATACAAAATTGAAGCATTATTTACCCCCTTTCAAGTTCTAAACCGTGAACGCTCTTACTCTTGCACCTGTTTTTGACTAAGTGAACTGAGTTTGATATTTAGATTTTGGCTTATTTGATTAATGGAAGGCAAAACAAATTATGATTTAAGCACTCAGTGAAATAAGTTTGGGGCTTAATGGATTTTTCGGTGCAAAAAATAATTTAACCGCAGAGCTCGCAGAGAGAAAAAGTTCTTGGTGCTTAGTGCTTAGTTCTTAGTTTGAAGTGTCTTGTACTAAATATGGTTGTCACTAATTTAACAAATTTTAACCGCAGAGCTCACAGAGAGCACAGAGAAGCTTTTATTTTTTTAATGTTTGATTTACTGATATTCAATTGTGAAAATGAAGCTAAAGGCGTCATAAGTTTTT
>JACSRR010000116.1 GCA_014879635.1 Ignavibacteriaceae bacterium
ACTTTCAAACGGTAATGCATATTTGATTACTGTTGAAGGATTAAACGGATTCGGGTAGTTTTGGTATAATGCGTATTCAGTTGGTGCGTAAATTTCAACTTCAATTTCATCTGAATACTCAAAAGTTCCATCAAAATCAACCTGTTTTAATCTATAAAGGAAAACACCTTGCGAAATATCTAAATCATCGAATGAATATTTATTTATTTCAGTGGTTGTACCGCTTCCTTGAACAATTCCCACGATTTGATAATCTTCAATACTGTTGTTTTGCGACTTTTTTAATCTTTGAACTTCAAAATATGCGTTATTTTTTTCAGATACCGTAGTCCAGTTTAATAAAATCCGGTCAGCTAAAACATTTGCATTAAAAGATGAAAATTGAACGGGTACAATAGTTCCGGTAACTGAAAGAACCGCAATCCCTCTGCTTGCACAGCTAATCCACAGTTCATAACCTGAATCAGTTATTTTAACCTCTAAGTCATAAATTTGTGCGTGAGGTAAACCTCCTATTTGCTGTTGAGGAATAATCCCAAATTGAGAACCGTCAAACCAGCATAACCCATAAGATTGCGGTGAATTACTTCCAAAATTTGAAAACCATAGCCTTCCGTCAGGTGTAACAGCAAGCGGTGAAATGTTATTACCGGGAATCAATGAGTTTTGTGGCGAATAGAATTGATATGTTCCGTTATTAGCATTTAACTTAAAAAGGCCTTGATTACTTCCTACCCAGGCAATTCCGTTATAATCTGCTGCAACAGTTGTAAGCAGATCACTTTGTGGATTAAGTTCGGGGAAATCAGTATTAAACCTGCTAAAAGAGTAAGTTCCGTCTGTTCTGAGAGCTTGAAAGCCGGAGCAAGCCCAAATTGTACCCGCACGGGTTGGATCTTTAACTATGTTTGCACCCCATCCTTGAAATGGCACCGATGTCCACGAATTATTTGAATAAAAATGAAGTTTATAATATTCTCCAAGGCTCCAAAGTCTATCAAAAGAATCTTCAACCAGCCCCTCAGATCTGTCAAAAGGGTAATTTAAAGATTGATAAGAACTTCCGTTCCAGCTGTGAAGATAGCCATACATAGGGTTAACAATAATATTTCCGTTAGACTTACGGAAATAAATTTTTTCGGCGTTATCAGTAGGGAAGGGAAAAGGGAATCCCAAACCATAATTATATTCGTTAAACCCTGTCCATCTTGTACCGTCAAATTTTTGAAACCCGCCAACACCCGGACCACCGTTACCCGTAGCCCAGAGGTTACCGGAATTGTCAAAAGACATATCATTGACCCAATAGTCAATTTGTGAAGAATTAGTAATTCTGTATCTCTGCCAATTGCCGGTAGAAAAGCTTCTTTTAGCAGCACCTCCAATACCTGTAACCCAGATATTTCCTTTAGCATCAATATCTATTCCGTATGTAAAACCCCCTTCTCTCCAAACACCCAAACTCTGCCAAGAATTACCGTCAAAATTCCATACATTACTATTGCCGTCAACAAGGATCGCCTTACCGTTTCCGTATGCTTTAAATGCCCATATATCATTTTCTGTATTTGATAATGGCTGATTAGGAGTTATCCAGGTACTTTGCGGTGTGATATAATCAAGTGAGTAAAAATTACCGGAATCTTTAAACCTAAGAATCCATGTATTTCCTGCATCATCAGTACAGTCAATTCCCGGTAATGCTCTTAATTGTCCGTTTTGATTATTAAAAGGATGCAAAGTAAATAAGCCGGTATCGCTATCATAAGTTATAATATTACCATCACCCAAACCATCTATCCAAACAATGTAAGAACCGGAATTAAGTTTTTTCTGAATTGTGATTTTTTCTGCATAGCTAATTAAACTCGGCCAGTTATTTGCAGTTGAACCAAAACCCCAATAGCGCCACTGATTTGAAGCCGGATTATAGTTA
This sequence comes from Ignavibacteriaceae bacterium, assembly GCA_014879635.1. Taxonomy (GTDB): domain Bacteria; phylum Bacteroidota; class Ignavibacteria; order Ignavibacteriales; family Ignavibacteriaceae; genus BA9. The sequence continues at coordinate 1,937 of JACSRR010000116.1, forward strand.
ATTACACCTCCGTTACCCCAAATAACAGATATTACAGCTCCCCATATTGACCCATCGGGTGCTACCTCAATGTCACGAGTTCTGCCACCCGGATGAGGAGAATTTGTACTTCCCCAAAATTGTAGTGAACTTTCACCTATTGCCGGGTCAAACTTCAATATCCCCCGCCAATGTGCCATCCATAAAATTCCGGTTGGTGCTTTTACTATGTCACTTATTCTAGAAGCCCCTACATCATTTATATTTCCGATTATGGGGTAATTCACATTTGAATAATTAATCCATCGATTCTCTGATTGAATGTATTTTGCAAAACCTCCCTCCTCAAATCCGGGAGAATATGCCGCAATATAAGGGATGCCCTCTTCGTCAAGATATATTCCTTCGGCGTAATCTCCTTGAATCCCGGTATTTCCTGTTGTATAGTATCGCCATGTAAATTGTTCGTTTTCCTGAGAAAAGAGTAGCTGGGAAAACAATGCTATTAAAAATATTCTTCGTAACATATTTAATTCCTTTAGAATAACAAATCTCAATTTTTGATATAGTGTATTATCTCCATACAAAGTAACTATTAGCTGTGATCACTCGTCTTTTATTCCTGTTTATAAAAAAAGAAAACATCATAAATCAAAAGAGGCTACCTTTTAGGGGTAGCCTCTTAACAGTTCAATTTTAAGTGATATTATTAACTTTTATCTGTTGCATAATAGCAGATCAATTTCGCTTAGCAATAAACATAAAATTAATTTATTAAACCACTTTTTATTCAAAGAATTAACTTACTTGAGCAACATCATCTTTTTAACAGAGTTGTAGCTCTTTTCTCCGGTTACTGAACTTGCTTCTATAACATAAATATACAAGCCTGATGATAATTGATTTGCTTGGAAGTCAACGCTTTGGAAGCCAACTGCTTGTACTTCATCAACCAATACTTTTATCACTTCACCGGTTATGTTGTAAACTGTAAGTTTTACTTTACTTTCAAACGGTAATGCATATTTGATTACTGTTGAAGGGTTAAACGGATTCGGATAATTCTGGTAAAGTGCATATTCTGTAGGTCTGAAATCTACTTCTACGCTTACTACAGGAGAATATTCAAAAGTTCCGTCAAAGTCAATTTGTTTTAGTCTGTATTCAACCGCTCCGGTAAATGATTGATAATCCCATTTATCGGTGTATGTATAATCTGTTTTTTCTGCAGTTGAACCCATTCCGTCAATAAATCCGAGTTTTACCCATTCTTCACCGGCTTTTCTTTGAACTTCAAAACCACTATTGTTTCTTTCTGAACCGGTTGTCCAGTTTAGAATAATGGTTTTTCCGTCAACGGAAGCAGCAAATGAATTAAGTTCAACAGGTATCAAACTAACTACTTGAGCTTGATTACTCCAATCTGATTCAGTTAAAGCACCAACTGCTTTAATTCTGTAGGTGTAAGTTAATTGGTCACCAACATTATTAGTATCTATAAATGAAGTAACATTAGGACCTAAAGTAGTTACAATTTGGTAAGGATTAACACTTGTTGAATCTCCGTCTTTTCTTTCGAGAATAAAGCCGAGTTCATCAGTTGAGTTGTCTTGCCATTGTAAGTCAATCTTTCTCCAAGTATTTGCCATTGCCATTAAGTTTGAAGGAGCATTAACAAATGTTTCAAGAAGTTGGAATGTACCGCCTGAACTTAAGCCGGTAGCTGTTACTGTAGTTGTTGTTTGGTTAACGGTTCCGTTTGTAAGTGTCAAGCCGGATCCGGCATCTAAACCAAGTTTCAAATTAGCAGGATCAGCCTGACCTAAGGTTGCAGGGCTGTAGAATAAAGCTACATCATAGTTATAACCGGTTCCGCCAAAAAATTGAAGGTACCATTGGCTATATGCATAGTTTGTTCCTTCAGTCATGGCTTGATAAACAGGATAGTACATCAGTCTTGAAGAATCAGGAACTGTACCATTGTTTCCAAATGTCACTGAACCTAAAACGATTCCGTTTTGTGTATAAGTAACTACACCGCCTGTGGTATGACTACCGCTTGAGCTTGCAAATGATGGGCTTACTGAAGGATTAATTTCATAAGCACCAATGCCGGAAGGTCCTGTAGCAATTGAAGTACTTCTTGAAACTCCGTCAATATCTTCTGTAATTTGGGCAATTGGATACCCTCTTCCATGTGAATTCCATGCGTTAGGATCATTTGTCTTTGGTTTAAGATTTAATGAATCCGTAAATGCAGGGTCACCAAGTAAACTATATACATCCCTACCTGCAAATACATTTCTCCATTGCATGAAGTCGTAATCTGTACCTGCTAAATATGAGAATACCGCATTCGGACTTTGATTTTGATATAAATTGTGATCTACTGTTCCATAACCTACCTCACCTACTAGTGTATAAATCACAAAGGCTTTACCTAATGTAGGTGCACCTGAAAAGGTTGTGTTATTAACAATAATGTTATTTACAAGATTTATATTTCTAACTGTTGAAGTGGTAATATGAATACCTGCGTTTGAAATGGCTCCAGTTGCCACAAAAGGTATATCAGTAAAGAGATTTATTGAGTTATTTATAATATGATAACCGCCGCCTGAACCCTCTATTCTGATTCCGGAATTAGTAAAAGAACTTCCGTTATCACCGCCGCATCTAAGATCTGTGATAACATTATTTGCTATCACAATATTTGATTGGGGAGCTGAACTAGAAATTCTTATTCCAATTGCCGCCCAAGCGGTTGTACCGGAACCCGTCATGTTAATATCTGAAATTTTATTTTTAGATATTGTTCCGTTTGAGGGGAGAATACCGCCTGTGCTATTACCAACTTGAATTCCCTGAATTGGTGCTGATGTTGGTCTTGTTATACCTCTAACTGTATTACCTTCTACAGTAAAATTATCGGCTGAAATTATTGCTATACCAACGCTTAGAAGTTTATCTTCAAGAACATCAGATCCCAAATAGTTATTTTTAATAACAGTATTCATTGCACTATTTTGAGATTGAATTCCTAAAACTGTTCTGAATACATGATTGTTTTCAACCGTAACATCATTAGCACCCGATACTAATATACCGTAGCCTACTGTTGCTAGTGAAGAAGAGCCAATTGTGTTCTTTATTGAGCCGTTGTTTGCTCCGGGTACAAAAGCTATAACACCTGAACTTGCACCTGTTCCTATATTATTAAGTGTCAAATTCCTTGTAGTTCCGTTGGTTGTGTTTGAACCGTCAATATGAAAATAAGGATTTGCTACATAAAATACAGGATTTGCCGAATTAATTTGAATTCTACTTGAAACACCGGTTGCAGGTTTTATAGTTACAGTTCTATCAACTGAAGTTTTACTCTCGTTTGTTATATCAATATAAAGAATTCCTGCAAAATTTCCTGCTTCAACATAAAGGGTATCAAGTAACAAGAACCTTGTATGACCGGATATACCTCTGAAGTTTAAATCAGCAATTGCAGCTGAAATAGATGCATAAGTATTTTCTGCTCCAAGTGGACCGGTGTATAATTTACCGTTTTCATAGTATTCATAATACTGTTCTGTAACTTCTTTTTTAACTGTTCTGCCTGTTGAAAGCGGACTAACTCCGGTAATCTCTTTCTCAATTTTCTCTTCGTTAAAGGCTTCTGTAACAGATTCTTCAACATCTTTCATAACAGTTCTGGTTTTCAGAACGGCTTCAATATTCCTTCCGGTTACTCTGTTAAAGGATGCAACTCCTATATTATAATCACCTGCAAGCGGAGCTTGGGTAACAAGATAAGAAAAATAAGTTGAAGGAGGAGTTGAACCCGGAGGGTTAATTCCGCTTCCGCCTTTAGGCAAAGTACCACCGTTAGGAGTAGAGAAATTATCTTGTGCTGCTATATAATAGAATACCGTATCACCGCTACTAACGCCACCCGGCAATAAAGTTTGGTTTATAGCAAACGAATATTCACTGCCGGTTGCACCGGTTGATAATGACTGAATAAATGTACCTTCTGCACCTTTTTTGAAGTACACCGCCGGTGCATTTGCTCCGGAAGCTACACCGCTTGGGTCAATAATTTTTGCAGTGATGTTTCTTGTTCCCGTATTTCCGGAATTTACTAACTGTGTATGAGAAATTGCCGGAGGGGTTACATCAAGTATTGTACCCGCAAATTCTTCTGCACCTATATCCGGGAAATCAGAATTTCTATTGTTTCCAAAATAATCTTTTGTAATAAGACCAAGAGGAGTTGTAAGCGGTAATCCGCCTTTTTCAGCCTGTGTAGGAATAGTTGTACTCATGGTCATATTTGCAGTAGGATTTGTAAACGGAGGATTCTCGTTAAATGTACTAGCTTCACGAGGACCACCTAATCCGCCTGTAGCAACTGCTGCAACATAAGCCGGAAGAGTTTGCCAACCGGTAGTAAAATCGTGTGCAATTAGTCTTGTTGCTGAAGGTGTACCTACAAAATACATGTTGTTATCTGAACTTTGAGCTAACCTAAGTAAGTTAGCATTTGAAGAGGCATTTAATGCCATTGCTCTACCGGTAGTAGTGCTCATCAAGTTAACAATAATATTATTATTCAGATATAAAAATGATGATGCAAAATTACCCCAGAAAATACCTGCTGATTGGTGAGCGGCAGATGTTGGGGGAACTTGGTCATCCAAATACATGGTGTTATAATACACATAGTAAGCAGAGGGTCCGGCACTTGATTGTAAGTTCATTGCCACAACACCCGGTCCGGTTGTTGTAGTATTAGCAGTACTTCTTGGAGCCCTCAAATCATATATATAGTTATTGGCAATAATTACATTATTTGTACCTGAGGCTGCACCGGTGTTAGCCAATATGCCTATTGCCCTACCGGTTGTACTACCGTTGTTAAAGATATTGTAGATTGAGTTGTTTTCCACAATTAATGTTGAACCAACATCCATTCTATTAAGTCCAATTGCAACGGTTAAACCGGTTGTTGCAACTGTGCCTGATGTTGCCAAATTGTAAATTTTTAATCCTCTTAAAATAGTGGTTCCGGATGCAGGATCGGTAGCACTATTTGCAGGATTAAGCCAAACTCCGTAAAGTTGGTTAGTTGTGTGTATTGTCGAATTTATATCATAAATATCAACATTTTCAACTACTAAATCTCTTTCGGCGTTTATTTCAATAGCTCTAATATCATTACTGCTACCAGTTGTTATATTTACGCCTCTAACTTGGCTTCTTGTGTTAACGCCAAGAATTCTATTATATCTTCCGGGATTTGTAGTACCTACAAAGTTATAAAATTGGAAACCTGCTCTCCAAAAATCTTCTACAATAAAATCTTGGAATGTATTATAACTATTTGCCGTAAGGGTATCAGTAGCACTTGTACCTTGTGTACCTATTCTAACCCCTACCATACCTGCCGTAGAAATACCTTGTGATGCATCAAGATCTATAAAGAAGTTTTTGAAAGTGTTAAATCTTGATCCAATTATAGTTACATCGCCTACTCCTCTGTTGAGAATATAGTTTCTGACCAGAATACCCATATTAAATTTTAGAGTAGCGGAACTTATGTTGCCTGCATTTTGGGTCATCCTGATACCGTCTAAAACAAAATATTGAGTTCCTTCTAACCTAACCATTGCATCGCCGTTAGCAGCGCCGGGAGCCGTAGTGTTTGCACTACCGTTCCTTGGTGAAAGTGTAACTTCACCGCCGGTTTTTGTAAATGTTATAGTATTAGTTTCTGATGTGCCGGCTACATTATTCAAGTGAAAAATATCATCATAAGTTCCGTCAGCAACATTAATTGTAACAGCCGCTGATATTCCTCTCCTGTTCAATGCCATTGCCATTGATGAAAGTGTGGGGAAATCTACATTTGGAATGTTATAAACTCCTGCAAGAGGAGCTCCTAAATCAGGACTGAATGTGAATTTCGAATTTGACTCAGGGCTCTGGGCTACTGTGTTAAATTCTTGACCCATTGACTGATGATAGACTCTTTCGCCTGCTACACCGCCTAAGTTTATACTAAGAAATGTACCGGAAGCTTGATTTGCTGCGGCAATAGGATTATTATCACTCAAGCCTATTGATGCACTCGGAGTACCGGCTGTATTTTGAACCATAGTACCATAAATATATTCTATGTTACCGTTCTCATACAACTTAACCTGAAATTCTGCGTTAGGAGTAGTATTTAACCTGGGGAAATATACGGTTCTCCACTCTACAGTTACTACTCTGTTTGGAGCAGATCCGCTAACTTCATAAGTGATTGCGTTTATTGAATCAACTTTATGATCGTCCCATAACGGTGCCAATACACTTCTGACAGTTCCGTTAAGTGCGTTAGTGAAAACTGAACTCAGCAACCCTGATCCTAATCTCAAAAATCCGTTTGTTGAAACTTGAAAGGTTGTGTAATCCACGCCTGCATAAGTGAAAGTGAACGGAAGAGAGACTGTATCAGAATAATTGTCATCTAATCCGGTTCCCAACCACACGAGGGGGTTACCAGCTGTTAGCGGAGTGAAAGTGCCTGCTCCGGATTCCATTTTATATGGAATTTGACCGAAGCCGGTTATCACAATTAACACCGTTAACAAAAGCATTTTTTGTATAAATTTGTTCATACATTTTGCCTTATATTAATGTGAAAAGTAGTTCTTTGGTTTTAGAACTTGTTGTTTGATTTAATTTTGAATTGTGCTTTTTTGAGTGAGTCAAAATACACTACTTTTAAGTGATGTGCAAGTAAATTCGTTTTAATTTGTTAGGTAATTGCTTCAAAAACAACCTTATATTTGCAATTTTTTCAATCAAAATTATTTTTGAGGATTTTTTATCAATTTTTAATGCTATAACTAACTTTTTAAAATAAAAAAAGCCCCTCCAAAAAAGGAAGGGCTTAAAAGAATTTGTATGCTGTTTATTTATTTTACACTGATTTCAATGCTCTTAGGTTTTATCTCTTCGGGTTTAGGAATAACAACCGAAAGCACCCCTTCTTTAAACTCTGCCGAAATTTTATCAACCTGAATATTTGCCGGCATTTTGTAAGAGCGGTAATATTTTCCGTAAGTTTTTTCGATTCTGTGATGTGTTTTATTACTTGCCTCGTGCTCTGTTTTTCTTTCACCGCTAATAATCAAACTTCCTTCTTGAAAAGAGAGTTTAACATCCTCTTTTTTTACCCCAGGCAAGTCTAAACTTAAATAAAAATTGTCTTTATCTTCTGAGATATCGGTTAAAGGTGCCCAAACTGCATTTTCTGCTTCTTTGTCTGATGAACCTTCTGATACTCTACTTCCCGAAAAATTGTTAAAAATTCTACTAAATTCTTTTTCTACATTTAGTAATTCGCGAAGCGGATCAAATCTTAATGTTGACATTTTGTTTTCTCCTTTATAATTAATTTTAATACTTTTGTTAGTTGTTTATCAATTATCAAATTCTGTGCCAAAAATTTTTCTGCTTTATTGACACTATTTTACAATATTCAGAGTGAATATCTGACATTTTTACATATCTTCTGCCGTTTTATCTGCTAAGGAATCTGTAAATTTTTCATACATCAATTCATGTGATTTTTGTCAATTGGTTTGTTTATTGCTTGAGAGATATGCGTGTAATAAATCACATTATTTGACATTTAGCACACTTTTTTATAAACGGTTGTTAATAATTTCTTTTTTTGTGTATTTTTGAAGTTCTATTATTAATAAAAATTGTTTTCTAATGCGTTTAAAAATTACTTGCCAAATTAATTCATCGAACTTATCGGTCAATTATAATTACGGTATATTTAAGGCGATTCAAAAACTTCTCAGAATCGAAACTAAGGAGCTAAATGATTTCCTTTATGAATCGGGTTATCTTTTTGACTTAGACAGGTTTAATTTGTTCACTTTCTCTTTAAGATTTGAAAAAATGAGAATGAACGGTCCTGTCATTAATTTACTAAGTCAAAGAGCTTATCTTTATGTGTCATTCCCTATTATAGGCGAATTTTTGATGGATCGTTTTTTAAGAAACGATGCTCCTTCCGAAATGGAAGTTACTATCGAAAATGATACAAAAGAATTTAAAGTTTTGAGGATAGATGTTCTTCCTGAGCCTGAAATTACCGATAGTATGAAGTTTATTCTTCTTTCACCGATGGTTCTCTCTGTTAAGAAACAGCTTGACGGCAGATACGGAGTCTATTATTTAAGACCCGAAGATATGAGTGAGCTAAATAAACAGCTCAGCGATAACCTTTCCAAAAAATATGCGCTTAATAACAAGCTGCTAAATTATACCGGGCAGATTAATGTTGAATGGGAAAAAGATTACACAGAAAAGCATAGCAGGATAACTAAAAAGATTACCGTGGAGAATCCGTTCGGTAAATCAATGGAAATTATCGGAATTCTTTCTCCATTTACTATATCGGGTGATACTAACCTAATTAAAACAGGGTTAGAGTGCGGCTTTGGCGAAAAAACATATTACGGCTTAGGAATGGCTGAGGTTATTCT
>JACSRR010000114.1 GCA_014879635.1 Ignavibacteriaceae bacterium
CTCCGTCGTCGGCAGCGTCAGATGTGTATAAGAGACAGGCTGAGAGATTAGCGAAAGAGGGAATGGATTTGATTTTGATTGCACGGAGAAGGTCAATTCTTATTGAAATTAGCGAAAAGATTGCGAAAAAATATAATGTTGAGGTTATCCCGGTTGCAAAAGATCTTACATTAGAGCTCGATTTGGAAGACCTGGTTAATCAAACGAGAGATTTAGAAGTCGGAATATTGGTAAATAATGCAGGATTCGGAAAGTTTGGCGAATTCGAAAATTTAAATTTGCAAGACGGTCTTGATATGATACGGTTAAATTGCTTAGCACCGTATTATTTAACGCAAGTATTTGTCCCACAAATGATTAAAAGAGGAAAGGGTGCAGTAATGATTCTTGGTTCTGTAGTGGGGTGCCAACCAACTCCTTATTATACAACTTACGCTGCTACTAAAGCCTTTGACAATATGTTTGGAGCGGCACTCTGGAATGAGTTAGAATCGAAGAATATCGATGTTCTTTCGGTTCTTCCGGGAGGTACAATTACGGGATTTCAAAAAATTGCTAATACAAAACAGCAAAGTTTTTATAGAACTGCCGAACAAGTTGTTGAAAGCTCAATGAAAGCTTTAGGGAAAAAGCCTGTTGTTGTTGATGGGTTCCTTAACAAAATTATGACTTCCTTTTCAAAGATACTTTCTTATAAACTCTCCGCTTCCGTTGCTGGTAAGATTGTTAAAAAAGCGGAACGCTAATTGCAGTTGACAAATTTGTTGAGTAAAGGGTAAAGAGTAAAGGGTGAAGGGTAAAGAGTAAAGGGTGAAGAGTAAAGGGTGTTCCCGAACGGGTCGAGACTAAGAACAAAGAACTCTTCCCTTTCTCTGTGGGCTCTGTGGTTAATAAATTAGTGGGTAGTTCGCTACGCTTGCAGTGGGTAGTGGGTAGGAAAAAATAGTTGACAGATCGCTTCGCTTACAGTTGACAGTGAACAGGAATTGCGTCCCAACTCAATATATTGTGCATTGTATTGTACTTCATTTTTTAGTTGACAGTGAACAGGAATTGCGTCCCAACCCGATAGGGATCTTCGGGAGTAGAAACAAAGAACTACGCACTAAGAACTCTTATAGCTCTGCGGTTAATGATTTAGTGGGTAGAAAACTCAATTTTTGACGCCGGAGGTGTCACATATTTGTAGTAAATAGATCAAACGGCTATTTTCGAACCCGGAGGTGGTCGCATATTAATTTTTCAAAAATGATAAGAATCTTTAAAAGAATTTTACTTTTGCTCTTTTCGACTCCGCACAATCCCGACCGGTGGTGCAACTTAAAAGTAAAGGGTAATCCCGACCGGGTCGGGACGGGATTAACTCAGAAAGTTGCTAACTTTTTACTATTTTATATGTGTGCGTAATTTCAACAGAGTTTTTAAGCATTGCCGTAACGCTGCAGTATTTTGTTAAAGAGAGATCGATGGCTCTTTCAACATCCTTTTCTTGTATATCATTACCGTAAAAAACATATTCTACATTCATGGTAGTGTAAACTTTGGGGTGTTCGTCGGTCAAATTAGCGGTAATATTAATTTCAAAATTTTCAACTTTAACTTTTTTCTTTTGCAAAATTGTTACTACATCACTTGCAGTACATCCGCCTAATCCTAATAAAAGCAATTCTTTAGGTCTGATACCGGCATTACTGCCACCGAAATCTTCAGGTCCATCCATTGCAATCCAATGATTAGAGTCAGTTTTACCGATAAATGAAATACCGTTTATCTGTTTTATGTAAGCTTTTGTTTCGTGCATTTTAATCCTCATTAATTTAATAGGTTAGATGTTCTAAAAGTGGAAAGGATTCTTTTTTTTGTGGATAGAAGCGAAACGCAGTGAACAGTAACTCTGACCGGGACGGGAGGGGAGTAAAGGGTGAATACGGTTTTTGAAAAAATAATTTTGGGTGATAAAAGTTGCTTGACTTTAATTGCAAAAGTTCGTATTATTACCATACAAATGTATGGTATTTTGTAATATGGAGGCAAGATGTCAAAAGAATTAACGGAAATACAGAAAAAGATATTGGAGTTTATAGCGGAATACCGTTCAGAAACGGGAAGACCCCCCTCATTGGCAGAAATTGCGGAGAAATTTGGTTATAAGAACCGTTCAACCGTGAGGGAGCACTTGCAAGCTTTGGAAAGAAAGGGTTATATAAAAAGAGAGAACCGTATTTCAAGGGGGATCGATTTAACGCTTGAAGAGAAGATGTTTGTCAGTAAGCCTGTTATAGGCGAGGTAGCTGCAGGAAACCCGCTAAGTATATATCCCGATGCAATAGATACGGTTGATTTGCCTTCGGTTATAAGGATACCGAGGGAGTCGTTTTTGCTTAGAGTACGCGGAGAAAGTTTGAAAGACGCTTATATTTTTAGCGGTGATATTGTTATCGTAAACCCTAATATAGAGCCGCAGAACGGTCAGATTATAGCGGCTGTTCTTGATGAAGGGGCTGTAGTAAAGCGGTTTTACAGAAAATCGGGTAAGATAGAGCTTGTTTCGGAAAACCCGGATTATAAGCCGATAATTATCGAAAATGATTATAACCGCTTTACTATTGTAGGCGTTGTTATAGGAGTTTACCGTAATATGGAAAGAAAACCGGGTCAAATTTATTCTTAAAGAGGGAAAAGAATGCCAAAATATTTTATAGGAACAGCCGGTTGGAGTTACAAAGATTGGATACCCGCTTTTTACCCTAAAGGGCAATCACAAAATTTTGATTTGCTTTTATTTTACTCAACTTATTTTAACTGTGTTGAAGTTAACTCAACTTACTACACTTATCTTATGCCAAACACGGCTATTGATTGGGTAAGAAAAGTTGAGAAAGCCGAAGAATTTGTTTTTACCGTAAAGCTGCATCAAGACTTTACCCACAGCCGCGATTACAGAATGAAAAATGTTGCCGATATCACCAACCTTTTAAATATTCTGATGCGATACGAAAGGTTAGGCGGGCTTTTAATTCAATTTCCATATTCTTTTTCTTTCAGCAGTCAAGCAATTGAGTATATCAAAGATTTAAACGATATTTTTTGTGGTTACAGGCGCTTTCTTGAGGTGAGGCACAATTCTTGGAATTGCAAAGATGCTCTTGACTTCTGTAATGAATGGAATATAACGCTCTGTACTATCGACCAACCTGAAATAGGAAAAGCAATTACATTTGACCCCGTATTCGTAAACGGCAGGGGCTATATCCGTTTTCACGGCAGAAATGTTGAAGAGTGGAAAAATTCGATTAATTCTTACGGTGTTGCCAAAACTTACGAACAACAGAACGAAAGGTACCGCTACTTGTATTCGCCCGGCGAGCTGAATTTTATCGCTAAGAAAATTAAAGAAGCAGAGCAAAAAGTGAAAGAGGTTTTCGTGATTATGAACAATCATCCCGCAGGTTACGCTCCGGCTAACGCAATTGAGTTAATAAGCCTTTTAGAAGGAAAAACAAAGATAGATATGCCTCCGCAAATGCCAAAGTATTTCGGAAACCTTAAACCGTTAGCTTTAAACTACGAACAAGATTTATTCGGGAACTGATTACGATATGTTTCGCACAATTTTTCATCTTGATTTAGACGCATTTTTTGTATCGGTTGAAAGGATATTAGACCCTTCACTTCGTGATAAACCGGTTATTGTAGGGGGTAACCCTCAAGGCAGGGGAGTAGTTACGGCATGCTCTTACGAAACCCGCAAGTTTGGTGTACATTCCGGAATGCCTTCAAAACAGGCTTTTAAGTTATGCAGTCATGCAATTTTTATTCACGGAAGTCATAAAGAATACTCTATTTATTCCGATTTAGTTAGAGATATTTTAGTGAAGTACCCTCCGGTTATTGAGCAGGCATCTGTTGATGAGTTTTATATGGATTTTACCGGGTGCGAAAAGATTTACGGTAATTTTATAAACTTTGCGTCAAAATTACAAAAGTTGATTTGGGATGAGGTTAAGCTTCCTTGTTCAATTGGGATAGGAAGCAACAAAACAATAGCTAAAATTGCTTCCGATTTTAACAAACCTGCGGGTATAACTTATGTAGCACCCGGTTTGGAAAAAGAGTTTTTGGAGAATATGCCCGTTGAAACTATTCCCGGAGTAGGTAAAATGCTTCTTCCGCAATTGCAATCGCGAGGCTTTTACAAGATAGGGGATATCGCAAAAATGCCGGCTGATTATTTTCTTGTGGCTTTCGGCAAAAACGGGCTTGATCTTTGGGAAAAAGCTAACGGCAAGGGTACCGAATATCTTACTACACAAAGAGAACAGAAGAGTATTTCTTCGGAACAAACATTTTCTTCCGATATCTCTTCAATTCCCTATGTAGAAAAAACCTTGTTTGAACTTACGGCTAAGATTTGCCAAAAATTGCGTGATAAAGAATTGACCGCTTCAACTTTAACTCTTAAGCTTAGATATTCCGATTTTAATACAATAACCCGCTCTAAAACTATTGACTTTACTAACGATGAAAAAAAGGTTTACGAGGTTGCGCTAAAGTTATTAAAAGCCGCTTATACAAGAAGGGTAGGTGTCAGGCTTGTAGGAATTGGTCTGCATAATTTTCTCCCTTTAATAAGGCAATTTTCCCTTTTTGACGATACCGAATCTAAGAGGGCAAAGATGCTTGATGCAGTTGATAAAATTCGCTTTAAGTTTGGTTACCCCGCTATTCAAACAGGTGAAAAGTGAGGCGAAACGCAGTTAACAAATTTAGTGGGTTGTGGGTAGTTGATAGTGGGTGGAAAAAAGATGTAAAGGGTGAATTTAGTTGACAGTTGACAAAAATAGTGGGTAAAGGGTGAAGGGTAATCCCGACGGGGTCGGGAGTGAAGGGTAATCCCGACGGGGTCGGGAGTGAAGAGTAAAGGGTAAAGAGTGAATTTAGTTGACAGTTCTCCCGATCCGGACTCTTGTCGGGATTGTCGGGAACGCTGACAGTGAACAGGAAACCCGCCCTTACACGTTCAGGGGATTGTCGGGAGGAAACAAAGAACAAAGAACTAAGAACAAAGCACTAAGTACTAAGCACAAAGCACTAAGCACAAAGCACTAAAAGTTAACATGAGTATTATTTCATTGCATCAACATTCTAATTACTCCCTTTTAACGGGAGCGGTACGGCTTGATGATTTAATCTCAAAAGCCAAGAGTTTGGGTATTTATGCCCTTGCGCTTACCGATATTAACGGAATGTACGGCTTGATTCAATTTTATAAAAAATGTCTTGAAGAGGGAATTAAACCTCTTTTAGGCGTGATGATTGATGAGCCTGATGCCCCGCAAATTTATGCTCTTTTTATAGCTCAAAATCGTGAAGGGTATTCAACCATTTGCAGAATAATTACTTCGCGGAAATTAAAAGATGACTTCTCGCTTTTTACTTTGTTAAAAGAACCGTTAGAAGGCGTCTTTATTATAACTTCTTCAATTGAACTTCTAAAGATTTCCGGAAACAAGGAATATGTTTTTGCCGAATTGGTGGTTACCGGCAGTAAAAGAAAAGAAACAAGGGATGTTTATGATTTTGCGGTAAAAAATAATTTTCGCTTTGTGCCGGTTTCTCCCGTTTATTTTCTCGAAAAGGATGATTTTTTGATTCACAAGGTGCTCACGGCAATTAAACTGAGGAAAACACTCGGAAGTTTAAATGAAAATGATTTAGTGCCTGATGATTATTACTTCAAAACTCCTTCCGAACTTCTCCCTCTTTGGAAACGGATACCCGGAGCCCTTCAAAATTTAGATTATATAGTAAAAAGCGTAAACCTTGACCTTGAATTGGGTAGAGTAAAATTCCCCGCTTTTGATGTACCTGACCAAACTTCGCCGCAGTCGTATTTAGCGAAAATAGCTTACGGCGGATTAGAAAGAAGATACACCCAAATAACTCCAAAGATAATTGAGCGGCTTGAATACGAACTCAAAGTTATTAATGAACTTGGTTTTACCGACTATTTTCTTGTGGTGCGGGATATAGTTTCGGAAGCAAAGAGGCGTGGAATGATGGTTTTGGGTAGGGGATCGGCAGGAAATAGCCTGGTTTCTTACTCATTGGGCTTCACTGATGTTGACCCCATTAAATATGATCTCTACTTTGAACGCTTTCTGAACCGGAGCAGATTAAGCCCTCCTGATATTGACATCGATTTTTCATGGCGTGAGCGGGATATGATAGTTAAATATGTTTTCGAAAAGTACGGTTACGAAAAAGTTGCTATGATTTCTACTACGGTTACTTTCAGAGCCCGTTCGGCTTTCAGAGAAACTGCAAAAGTATTCGGTATCCCCGATTCCGAAATTTCGAACTACAGCAAATTTATACCGTGGACGGATGCCCGCAACCTCCCGAATCTTGCCGCTATGTTTCCCGAATCAAAAACTTTGAAATTGAACGAGGAGCCGTGGAAAAGTATTGTAAACATAGCTTCAAAACTTGCCGGTTATCCCAGGCATTTAAGCATTCACCCCGGCGGCATAGTTATAACTCCTACGCATATCACAAATTTTACAGCCTTAGAGTACGCAGGTAATAAGGGGTTAGGGCTTATAGTAACACAGCCCGATATGTACCCGGTTGAAGATTTAGGTCTGATTAAAATTGATTTGTTGAGTCAAAGGTCACTCGGAGTTTTGAGGGACACAATGCAAGCAATAGCGGGTAAATAGTATGTCAGAAGCACTTCTTAATATGGAAAATTACCGTTTACCGGGCGGTTCAAACATAATAAACATTTATCCTCCCTTACCGGGATTAGAAAAAACGGGTTTTGATGTTAGAGATTACAACTACCTGTTTAATGATAAGGCAACCGTTGAGCTAATCAGAACGGGGAAAACAATAGGCTGTTTTTATATTGAATCACCGGGAATGCGTTCTTTGCTCACCCGTTTAAATGTTAACACCTTTGAACTTTTAGTTGCTGCAAGCTCAATAATCAGACCGGGGGTTGCAGAAAGCGGCATGATGAATGAATTTATAGAAAGGCATAAAAATCCGCGAAAAAGGACTTATTTAACTCCAAAGATGAAAGAGATATTAGGCGAAACATACGGAGTTATGATTTATCAAGAAGATGTTATTAAAGTTGCTCACCACATTGCGGGGCTTACGCTTGAAGAGGCTGATTTATTAAGAAGGGCAATGAGCGGTAAGATGAGGTCAAAGCAAGCAATGGAGGGGATAGAAAAGCGGTTTTTTGAATCTTCGAGGGCGCAAGGTTTAAGTAATTTTGTGGCAAAGGAGCTTTGGCGTCAGATTAGATCGTTTGCCGGGTATTCGTTTTGCAAATCGCACAGTGCTTCTTTTGCGTTGCTTTCGTATCAAGTAGCATATTTGAAATCGCACTACCCTGCAGAATTTTTAGCTGCGGTTTTAAGTAACGGAGGAGGGTATTATTCAGCTGCCGTTTACATTCAGGAGGCAAAGAGAATAGGGGTTGAAGTTAAGTTGCCTTGCGTTAATTTGAGCGGTATTGAGTATGAAGCGAAAGGGAGAACTATTGTCATTGGGCTTAATGCAATTAAAAACCTTTCAAAGTTGGCTGCAGGGCAAATTATTGTTGAACGAAATAAGAACGGCAAATATACCGGGTTGGCAGATTTTATTGTCAGAACTAAAACCGGCTTTGAAGATTGTGTAAAATTAATAACCTGCGGTGCTATGGATTCCTTTGGATCTACAAGGCACACTTTGTTGAGACTCCTTGACCTTTATTTTAAAGAGAGAAAACTTCTTGACGATACATACAATAGCCTTTTTATGGGTGATAGTTTTGTGCTTGAAGCCGCTATTAAAACCACCGGTTGTTTTTCTATTGAAGAAAAATGTTTAGCAGAGTTAAGGGCTTTCGATTATATGGTTACTAAACATCCTCTCGAATTTTTTAACGCATGGGTTGATTCTCCGGCAATTGTTAAAGCTGTCGATATTCACAAATACCACGGTAAAAAGGTGAAAATGACCGGCTGGTTTATGGCTGCTAAGAGAATTAAAACTAAAAAAGGGGAGGCAATGAAATTCCTTTCTTTAGAAGATTTAACCGGCACTTTTGAAGCTGTGTTGTTTCCTAAAATTTATGCAGAGTACGCCCAGAAAACGCTCTCTATGGGCGCCTATATTTTAGAAGGGCGAGTTGACGCAATGAACGGTAATAATTTAATTGTCGAAAAGTTAGAACTCGTTAAGGATTCGATAATTGAGAGTACTGCACCACAAAGGTATAGCGAAAGCAGTTACTCCGGCGATAATGAAAAGATTGACGAAAGAGAATTTGATGTAATTAAATCGCTTGACAAAGATAAAATGCTATTAGCTTATGCGAAAGCAAATTAGATGATTTAACTTTTGTGTTTATACTTAACAGAGAGGTTAAAAAATGCCGTATTGATTAGCTCAGAAAGAATTTTGGTACTTTAGTTTGCCGGAGAAAAGCTCAATCAAAAATGATTTTTGTTATACAGATATACAGAATAAGGTTAATAACCCGGCAGTCTTAAATGCGACTTATACCGGGTTAAAAACCAAAAAATAAAGCGAAAACTATTAATGTAGTACATTAATAAAAATGAATAAGTGTTTTAATAGCAAACACTTAAATTATTGAGGTGCTTCAGAAGTATATTTAGTCTCCACAAAATTATTTTCATCAAACATATCGGTTGTATCTTGCAACACGGCAATTCTTTGAGCTAAAGATTTACCGTCAAGTTTATGAAATTCTAAAACTTCAAGAGGTGTACCGCATTCAGGGTAGTCAGTCAAACCAATTTTAGTGAATTGTCTTGAGCCTAAATTATTATTTTCAACTAACGATTCTAAAATTCTATCTCCCAATCCACCGATAACTGAATGATCTTCAAGGACATAAATTTTATTGTAATTCTCAACTATTGAACCTAACCATGCATTATCAATCCTGTTTAACCAAGGCATATTAACAATTTTAAGCCCAAATTCAATTTTTTGAAGATGGTCATAAGCAACCAAAGCCTCATGCAGCATAACAGGTCCATAAGCAAACAAAATAGCATCATCACCTTGAGTAATTGAAACACCTCTACCAAAAGTGAGTTTGTAACCTGCCGGTAAAACAATAGATTCGGGCGAAGGTCCAATAACTAACCTAATAACACAATTGTTTTTAGATTCAGTAATTGCATATTCAGTAATCATTTTAGTTTCTATTGAATTACAAGGTTGCAAAATTTCAACATTAGGAAGAGCTCCGAATAGTGAAATATCCCTAACACTTTGGTGTGATTTTCCCGGACCTGCAGGAATCATACCCGAAAAATGACAAGTATATATTACTTTTCCTTTCTCTGTAGAGTTATTATAAATCTGTTCGTTTGCTCTTGCTGCAAGAAAACTGCCGAAAGTATTCACAACAGGAATTAAACCCATTCTTGATAATCCTGCACACATAGAAACCATATCTTGTTCGGCAATTCCGTTCTCAATAAATCTATCGGGGTAAGTATATTCAAATTTTCGGAGTTTGCAATCTGCAGAGAGGTCTCCGTCTAAGACTACAAAATTTTTAACTGATTTGGCTAATTCAACTAAAGTATCTCCGTATGCTTCAGTAACAAATTCTTTAGTAAGTTTTGTTACGGGCTTAGATTCAAATTCAAAATGGGGGATTTCAATAGCATCAATTCCGAGTTTAGTTGCCTGAGATTGAATATTTTCTTTGAGTTCGGCTACTCCTTTGATAAATGATTCATCATCGGGAGCGCCGCTGTGCCATTTATATAGATTTCTAACACCGTCTTGAACCAAAATTTCATGGAAAGAGATACCTTTACCTTTGATAGTGTCTGCAATAATAAATTTCGGTTTTTCAGAGATTAATTCTAATGTTTCGAAAACAGTATGGAGCTGATTAAAATCATGACCGTCAACTCTCTCAACATGCCAACCGAAGGCTTCAACTTTAGTTTGAACATCTTCAATATTATTAACATCCTTAACCAACATATCAGTTTGAAATTTATTATGGTCCATAATAACGGTGATATTGGTAATTTTTTGATGAGCAGTAGCTTGAAGAGATTCATAAATTTGACCTTCCTGAAATTCGCCGTCACCGGTTAAAACAAAGACATGTCCTTTTGATTTATTAAAATTTTTAGCCCAAGCCATACCCTTACCCTTAGAAATACCCATACCAAGCGAACCTGTAGAGGATTCGATACCGGGTATTCTAACCTCGGGATGACCGTCAACACCGTGAAGTCTTCTCAATCCGAGAACCCTTTCTTCAGGTAAAATTCCTAATGCAAATAAGAGTGAATATAAACCGGGAACATCGTGACCTTTAGAAGAAAAATAAATATCTCTATCTAAAGAATCAAAACCGGTTTCAAAAACATTCATCTTTTTGAGATATAAATCTTCC
>JACSRR010000011.1 GCA_014879635.1 Ignavibacteriaceae bacterium
AAAATATAGAGAGCTAAATTTGTACCTGCAAGCAAACCGGTTCCTTGAATGTACTTTACCGTTGTAAAAGTTTCATTATAATTGTTGTTAAAAACAGTGAAATTACCACTTTTTTCTATTTTAATCAGACCGAGAAAAGCAGCAGCTCCCCAAATATTACCGGCTGAATCCAAAGTTAAATCCAAAAGTCTTGAGCTGAATTGATGTGAAAGGGTATCTTCGGGGAGTTTAAATTTCCTAAAAACTCCGTTTTCAAAAAAAGTAAAACCTGTGTTTTGACCAAAAATCAATTTACCCGGTTCATATTCCAAAATAGAAGCAACTTCGTCATCAATCAAACCGGAGCTTTTAAAATAATTTAGGAATCTTCTGAAAGACATTTTATCAACACCTCTTGTATCAGTAATCCATAAATTATCTTCTTTGTCAAAAAAGATTCCGGTGGCACCATCAGTTGTAAACCCCTTTGTTTTACCAAGTAGTACCGTAGTTTTAGATTCGTTAGAATAACGAAACAGAGCTGACTTATCACCGAAGTAAATATCACCATTTTTAGCTTTCAGCAAACTGTGAAAGGTACCAACATTGATAAGAGAAAAATTGACTCCGGTATTAATAATCCTTACCTTTGAATCTGAGAGAACTTTAAGGTTATTATCACAAAGAAGAGTTATTTCGGGACCTGTGCTCAAAACTGTATCAATTAATAACTCATACACGGGAGTATCAATTCCGGAAACAAAATTTTCGAATAATTTATTTTTGGCTGAAACGGGATTAAAAATTGTAAGCCCTTTCTGAGTAGCCAAATAGAAATAATCTTTGTAAGACTTTACCGAATAAACAGCGTTTGCAGGAAGTCCGTCATTAGTTGTAAAATGTTTCCATTTGTCATCAATAAAAAGATAAACTCCAATTTTTGAGGTTAAACAGATAACTGGTTTATTTTTGTGGTAAATGAGGTCAATTCCTGTTATTTCGTCGTAAATAACCAGATTAGGAACCGGTGCGGGGAGAGAGTTCCAACTACCATTTGACAAGTAATATATTTTTTGATTTAAATATTTGGGAGAAGCCCAGAGGATACCTTTTTCGTCATATTTTAAGTGGAAATAACCGCTTCCTACTACAAATTCACGGTAAGAGTAATTTTGCCAAGAGAATCCGTCATATTTTGAAATTCCGTCATTTGTTGCAAACCATAAAAACCCCATAGAATCTTGTGCAACATCATAAACAGAATTATCACCCAATCCATGCGTTATATTATAGTGTTTTATAACAAAATCTTGGGAGCACAGAGATCCTACTGATATCAGAAACGCTATAATTAATTTATGGAGTATCAACTTCGTTATTTTTTGATTTTGACTAATTCTTTTTATTACAATTGTAAATTAACTAAGAAAACGATTTCAATTCTAATAAAAAAGTAATATACAACTTATTTTGGATAATGCTTTGTTAATTGGTTTATATGATTAATAGCCGGCAAAAAATTAGCCATGGAGAGAGACTTTTACTGTCATCTTATGCTAGTGTAAAAAATTGTTTTCAATACTAAAATTAATCTTGAATAAACTTTCATTATTCTCTCTGCGTTAAAATTAATTTTTTACCACCGAATAATGCTACAATACTAAAATTGCCAAAAATTCACGAACAAAGTTTTTAAAAATATTTTTGATTA
>JACSRR010000111.1 GCA_014879635.1 Ignavibacteriaceae bacterium
GGTTTTGTTTCGGTTAGAATTCATAATTTATTGGGGCAAGAAGTCAAATTTTTTGAGAAATCATATAAGAATGCAGGAAAACACTTTATCGATTTTGACGCAAGCAATCTGAGTAGCGGCGTTTATTTATGTTCCGTCTATTTTAATGAAGGTGTTAAAACAATTAAAATGACCCTGTTAAAGTAATTGTAATTTTTAAGCTCTTTAAATCAGTAGTTATGCTCATTCATTACGGGGTTTCGTATTGAGAATATAGATTTTCTTGCTAAATCAGAAAAATTTCTCGGGAGTTAATCAAAGGAACATTGTTATCAAAAGACTGCGGGGTTTGGCCGCTTATTGAATTAATCTGTGGCAAAAATTAACAACAGAGAACAAAATCATTCTATACTTTTAACTTTTACTGCGGGCTTTTGCAGTGTGAAAAAGGATGGCATTTAGAAATCCAATTGTAAAAATCAGGTAGATTGCAGAAAGAATCCACATTCCGGGCAGCTCAGGCTTTGCAATTAACATTTTTATCATATTGATAAGCACAATTAAAAAATAAACCAAGTTACCCGTTAGAATTGGTCTTCCGTAAATACCGCCTAAAACGGCATTTCTACCCATCCAGTTTAATACGGCGAGTGCGAGCATTCCGGCAGACATAAACTGTATAAACATTTCTCCGGCACCTTGAGAAGTTACCTTAGTGTGCGATAATAATTCGTTCGCAAAAAAAGAGGCGAGGAATCCGAACACCGCAAGAACAACTGCCGAAGAAACCATCAACCATTTAGAATTTATATTCAATTAATTTCTCTCACAAAAAGTAAAATAATAAAACTGTCACATGTTTGATCTTGAAATAAAGAAGTGACTAAACATTTAACAAATTTGAGCTTTAATTAATTGCATTGATTCAATAAAAACGCTAAAACTCTTAGATTTTGTATTAGTCAAATTTAAATAAGGAGTAATTTTCTTTGCCCCGGATATTTTTTGATAACCGGGAATTAAATTTTTTAACTCTTGTGCAGGGTTGCCTAAATTATCCGGATTTCGAAACTTTCTGTTATTACGGGCTTTTTTTAATTTTTGATCTTTATAACAGTATTATAAAGCGTCAAAATCTGCCAAAAACCAACTTTCAGGCTCAGTACAAACAACCCGGATTGTATAATTTTTACCGGAATCAATACACTTTTCCTTTAGCTTCTCTTTCAATACCTTGCATTCATTGGAGTCTTGATCATGTAGTATAACAAAATGAGCATCAGGGTTTCGATAAAATTTTAATTTGTTACTTAAATTTTTAATTAAATCTGACTTCCCTTGAAAAGTTATGAATTTAAAATCAGGTTTTGATTTACATTCTTCAAAAATTTTCTCAAGAATAATACTTAAAAATTCTTTTGCAGAGGGTTCTTCAACAAGAAAAACTAATTCAGTTATTTTCTGATAGCTCATTTAAAAATCCCTCTCTCCAAAGCCATCCGAGTTTATCGCCCTGTTCAACATAGTCTTTAATTTGTTTACTGTTTTTAACCGGAATAACCGTTGTAAATCCTTTCTTTTTTTGTAAAAAGAATACTTCGTCTATATTGCAAGAATTTAACAAATCGGGTGAGTGTGTTGAAATGAACACTTGACCGCCGCGTAAAGCATAATCTCTAAATTCTTCAATTAGACCATCTAAAAGAGAGTGATAAAGTTGATTTTCAGGCTCTTCAACACACAAAAGTGGTGAAGGATTGGGGTCATGTAGCAAAATTAAATATGCGAACATTCTAAGGGTTCCGTCAGAAACATGTTTTGCCAAAAACGGATCTTTAAATTCTCCATCTGTAAAGCGTAATAACACCCGCCCATCTTCGGTTATTTTTGATTCAACATTTGAAATTCCGTTTACTCTTTGGCTCAACTTAGAAAGAACAGCATTAAATACTTCTTTGTGCTTTTTAAAGAGAAATTCAGAAACATTAGCGAGGTTATCTCCCTGACTTGATAATCTTTGGGCATAGTTCAATTCAACTTCCTGGCGGGCAAGATTAACTTGAAAATCAGAAATGTTCCAGTTTTCGAGTAAATCACCAAAAGCTTTGCTCGCCGGAAACTTCTCAAATTGTGAGAGTCCTTTAATTGCCAGGATATCCGGGGATTTTAATTTCTGCTTATCTCTTTTAAGTTCACTCTCATTTTTAACTTGGTCAGGTTCATTAATAACAGCTTCTCCCTCACCTTTTCTAAAATCGATAAAGTTCCATGGTTTACCTTTACTCCCTCTTCTGTATTTTAGAGTTTCTTGTAAGATTATGGCATCACCGTTTTCTTCGTCAATTAAAAGGGTGTAAGTAATTAACGGAGAGTTTTCTTTTTCACGAAATTTTATTTCAATTTCAATAGGACCTTTAGAATCCCTGCTTTTTACCTCTTGAAAACCTCTATTTCCGCCTAAGCGTTTTAATGCCATAGTAACATTATCTGAGTAAGCTGATTTCAGAAAACTGAAAACCGAAAAAAGTGTTGATTTACCTGTTCCGTTTGCCCCAACAAATACCGCCATTTTAGGAATCTTCTTTATCCGGACATCTTTAAAAGCCTTAAAATTTTTTAACTTGATTTCTTCTATGTGCATTTTAATTATTTATTTTTAATGATATTCTTCTTAAATTTAACTAATACAGTAGTTAAAAAAAACAATCTTCCATTAATTGCTTTTAAGATTTTGGATGCCGGAGTATGCAATTTTCTAATGTTAATTTTCGGCTGATATAAATGCTAAATGATTGATTTGAAAAAGAAAACGATTTAGTGGTGGTAACTAAAAAGGGGGAATTTTAAGATTGACAACCAAAAGAACAGATTTAACTTGAAAGGAGTCAAATTCCGGCATAACTTAAATTCTTTAGATGTAAAATAATTACCCTTACATTTTCTCTCACTCCTTACCGGTCATTTCGTAATAATCTGTTTCTAACAAGGAGTAAATGGCGGTATCGATGTATTTGCCGTCAAAAAGGTAGTTTTCTCTGAAATACGCTTCTCTCTTAAAGCCCGCTCTTTCAAGTACACTAATTGATCTTTCGTTTTCCGGGTTAACTTGAGCCTCAATACTGTGTAAAGAAAATTTATTAAATCCGAAGTCAAGCATAACTTTCAATGTTTCGGAAAGGTATCCTTTTCCCCAGAATTCAGGGAGGAGGGCGTAACCAATTTCGCAACGGCAGTGTTCGGGCTGTAATCTCCAAAAAGCGAAGTTACCAACAAACAAACCGGAATCTTTTTCGACAATTGCCCACGAAATAGCTTCTTTTTTATTGTAGTAGTCCAAATTTTTTTCGATAAATTCTTCGGCTTGATGCAGGTGTTGAATTGGGTACATATCAATATATTTAAGTACTTCGGGTTCAGAGCGAAGTCTGAATATAGGTTTAGAATCATCCTGAGTGTATCTTCTGAAAAAAAGACGCTCTGATTCTAATTCCGGGAAAGACTGGAAAATCGAGTAATTAATCAGCAGATTCATTTAGTTAAAATAGTATTTTATTTTTAAAAAGACAAACCGGGAGAGAATAAAAACCGGATTCAAAGTAATAAAATGTAATAAAAACCGGGAATTAAATGGGGATATAAAATATACCCCCTTTAAACAAAATTAATGACCGGGTTTAAATATAGGAACTCCGTGGCAATCGCTGCATTTCTGAGTTTCAAGAGAAACGGGAATACCGCCGGGGTGAACATAGTCAACTCCGCTCATAGAAATAACATTTCCCTTTTGGGGAGTTTCTTGTTGCAAAAGAACATGGCAGCTATTGCAATCGTTAGAAAGAACTAAGCCGGTTTCAGTTTCATGTTTACCGTCGTGACAGCGAAAACAACCGTCATAATTAAGATGTCCGATATGATTAGGGTAATATTTCCAACTGACTCTCATTTCGGGGAAGTAGTTTCTTGAGTAAATTTTCTTAATTGTTTCGATTGCAAAATTAATTTTACTCGAATCTTTTACGCTTACTTCGGGATAATTAGCAAAGTAAAAACTTTTGATAAAAGATTCTATCTTCTTCATTGCTTCTTCATTAGTAGAGTATTCGGTTTCTAAAGCTTGAACGGCAATACTTTTTATATAAGGAAGTGAGGGACTAATATTTCCCATTTCCATTTGAAGATTTACCATTCTACCGGGTTCGTTATAGATATGAGCGGGTCTGTTATGGCAATCCATACAATCCATTTTTTTCCAGAGTTTTTCATCGGGGGTTTTAAGAGAGCCCGGGTCATCTTTTAATCTGAATACTTTTTCTTCGCCTGTAACTTTGTTTCTTGACATCATCCAATTAATTTGCTGACGGGTTTCATCTGTCGGGACATAGAAAATTTCGTTATCAATGTTCATGTGCCAATGGATACCGGTCGAAATTCCGTGCTCGTTACTACCGCCGCCCACTCTCATCAACATTGTGAGCGAAGATTTTGTATTATTTTCATCGGGAATAAAATAATTTAGAGTTATCTTTTTTTCGCCGTAGAAATGTTTAGGCCAGTGACACTGTTCGCAAGTTTCTTGAGCGGGTCTTAAATTTGCAATCGGGGTTGGTATAGGGCGTGAATATTTGTTAAACAGTACCGAATAAAACTGATAAGATCCGGAAACTTTTGCTCTAACAAACCACTCGGCACCGTCTCCTATGTGACATTTTACGCAACCGACTCTTGAATGAGGAGAATTTAAGTATGCTGTATATTCCGGAGCCATTACCGTATGGCAAACTGTACCGCAAAATTCGTCAGAATCTGTATATTCATAAGCTTTAAAAGTGCCGAATGCAGAAAAAACGAGTAACAATACTGAGCCAACTACAAAAACCATTGTGGCAGCAAGGTGTTTTTTATCGTTAAGGTTTATGACAGGGAATTTTCTTTTCTCATATTTACCGCTTTTTTCTCTTTTGTGCTCACGGTAAATTCCGAAAGCAATAATAATTAAGCCGGAAATTAGGAAAACGGGAAGTATTACAAATGCCAAAATCCCGATGTACGGTTTGTGGACATCGTTAAATACTTCGAGCATTATTAAAAATAAAATTAACCCAAAACTTATTGAAGCTAAGAGGGCACCTGCAAAAGATACAGGATTATAAACTGATGAAGGGAAAATCTTTCTCATTTACTATCCTCGTTTTTTTCGTCATTCTCTTCGATATTTTTCACTTTTGGTGAATCATCTTTCTTGGTTGCAAGTGTCTCTTTAGATTTACCTTTGAACTTAATCCTAAAAGCAATCATTGTAGCTGTAATGACCAAGAAAAAGAGTAAATATAAGAACCACTTTGAAGATTCTTCTTTCACTTCTAATTTCGGTTTGATTACAGCTCCGGCGGCAGTAACATGAACGGTGGAAGATGTGAAATCAACTTCGGCACCGGGGTGACAAGTACCGCAAGTTTCGGGAATTCTTTCTTTTGAAATTGCAGAAAGTGGGTCATCAGCCGGTTTTATGTTGTGTGCCCCGTGACAACTTGAACAGTTAGTAAAATGAGGTGTACCGTTAATATCTGTTACGCCGTGGTAGGTGAAGGTGAAAACACCTGCTAATTTACCGGTTTGCGAATATTTTTCGGAAACACTAACCGGTTCATGACAATTCAGACATGATTTTTCTTTGTTCGATTTTATTAAAGAAGAATTTTGAGCTGTTTGATTAATTTCATTGTGCTCATTGTGGCAATCATAACACGAAGGAGCTTTTAAATCTTTGCCCGAAAGAATTTTTCCGTGTGAACTTTCTTCAAATTCTTTTGCAACATCTGAGTGACACTTTTGGCAAGTTGCCGTTATAAAATCTTTTTTGGCTATTTCGCTCAAACTTTCAACTGCATTAATATTGTGCGAACTATGGCAATCGACGCATCCGGCAGCATCTCCTTTACCTTGATGAATTAATTTACTGTGATTTTGAAGAGTGTAATTTGAAACTAAAGATGAAGTTAATCCTATAGTATTTCCTTCTTTGTGGCAAGCTAAACAGAGATTTTCTTGAGCAATTTTCTTTCTGCTATTATTTCCGCCAAAACTTAAATTTGTAACTTGTTTAGAGTGGCAACTGTAACAATCCGGAGCTAAAGCGCCTGACTTTCCGCCGGAAAAATGGGCAGAAGCGTTAATTACATTATTTTCACTTTCATGGCAAGTAATACAGGTAGTGTTTAAGTCTTTTTTACTGTATGATTGGTAACTTTTAACATCGTGGGTGCCATGGCATGATTTACAATTAACATCTTTTGAGCCGTTTATGTGATCTGAATTCATTAATTGAGCATGAAAAAGGTGCTTCACTTTAGCGTCTTTATGGCAAGTCATACAATCAATAGGCTGAATGTTTTCTTTGTGAGGAAGTTCTTCAGGGTCAAACCCTATATGGCAAGAAACACATTGAAGTTTTTTGTGCGGAGTAGTTGCAAAAACAGCTTCATCAACATAAAGAGAGAGTGTTTTTCCATTTTTTTCCATCTCCATTGAATCATCGCTGTGGCACATTAAGCAATCATCATTGCTCTGAGCAAATAAAGAGAGAGAAAAGAGTAAAATCAGTAAACAAGTAAATTTCATTGTACTTTACCGTAAATTGAATAATTCGATAGTTTTAAGTCAAAAAAGACCCGTAAGAATTAACGGGAGTGCGATTTGAAATCTACAGTAAACGGCTACTGTGCTATTATTTACAGCAAAAATTATACCAAAGATATATTTTTGCAAATTCTTCTCTATAAAGAAGAAAGTGGGCGATTTTGATGAATAATTCTACACTTCAAATTTAAAGATAAACTATTAACTAAAGATACTGTTGAATAATACATCAATTTAGATTAAAAAATTAACATAAGGAATATTGAGAAACAATTTTAAATGTAAGTTTATTTTACCGTTTTATTCCAAATTGCAAAATAATGATAATTCTGTAACAATATAAGGATAAAACTTTTTTAATACTCTCCGGGGTAAAATCAATTTTGTCAGGTATTAATTATTTAAGAATAAGACATCATCTTTTGATTTAGTTCGTTATTAATTCATATATTGCGATATTAAAATTTTACCCTTTGATATGAATTGAGCTCAGAATTATATTTCTCAAAATACCGTGAAAAGATAATTGGTATAAACGCCGTTGTACCCACTCCGTACGGAACCAAAAAAGTTATTTATGCTGATTGGATAGCCGGTGGAAGGTTATACCGTGATATTGAAGAGAAAATGATGAATGAGTTTGCCCCCTTTGTTGCAAATACCCACTCCGAATCAAGTTCTACGGGTACAATAATGACCCGGTCTTACCATTATGCACACAATAAAATCAAACAACATGTAAATGCAAACGATGACGATGTGATTATAACTTCGGGTTCGGGTATGACGGGAGTAATAAATAAATTTCAAAGAATATTAGGGTTGAGAGTTCCCGAAAAAATTAGAGCTTTCGTAAATATTACCGAAGAAATGCGTCCCGTTGTTTTTATAACTCACATGGAACATCATTCAAATCAAACTTCTTGGTATGAAACAATTTGCGAAGTTGTTGTTGTTCCGCCTGATGATGAAGGATTGGTTTCAGCTAAAAATCTTGAGATAGAGTTAGAAAAGTACAAGCACAAAAAAGTTAAGATCGGCGCCTTTTCAGCTTGCAGCAATGTTACGGGTATAATTACACCCTATCATGAATTGGCAGGGATAATGCACAGTCACGGCGGTTATTGTTTTGTTGATTTTGCTTGTTCTGCTCCTTATGTAAATATTGATATGCACCCCGAAGACCCGGCTAAAAAGTTAGACGCAATATTTTTTTCTCCACACAAATTTTTAGGCGGACCGGGTACACCCGGAGTGTTAGTTTTTAATTCAATACTTTATGAGAATCAGACTCCTGATGACCCCGGCGGCGGTACGGTAGATTGGACTAACCCTTGGGGTGAATATAAGTTTGTTGACGATATTGAAGCACGCGAAGACGGTGGTACTCCCCCTTTTTTACAGACTATTAAAGCTTGTCTTGCGGTTGAGTTAAAAGAATCTATGGGAGCAATGAACATTGTAAACCGTGAACATGAAATTATCCCGTCATTTATTGAGCGATTAGAAAAAATTAACCGTGTTGTTGTTTTAGCGGGTAAACATAAAGAGAGGCTCGGTGCTATCTCATTTTATATGAAAAATGTACACTATAATCTGATAGTAAGGCTAATGAATGACCGTTTCGGAATTCAAGTTAGAGGAGGCTGTTCTTGCGCCGGAACTTACGGGCATTATTTGCTTAATGTTCAGCGTAGCACATCCCATCTTATTACCGAAAAAATTAATCACGGCGACCTTTCGGAAAAACCCGGCTGGGTCAGAATTTCATTACATCCCGTTATGACAAATGATGAGCTTGACTATATTTTGTATGCCATCAAGGAAATCGAAAAAAATGAAGTTGCTTGGGCTTCAGAATACAAATACGATCAACACAAAAATGAATTTTCACACATAAACGGTGATTTTAACCCGGATATTAAAAAATTCTTTCACCTCTTTTAGTTTACAGTATTTAATCGGCAAAAACTAACCCACTTCAAAAATTGATGAATAATTCCGGAATCATAGATGAGCTACATCTTTACTATTGTTATGTTCTTTTTTTTGCTGGTTATAAACTCTAATGCACAAGTTAAGGTTTCGAGTGCTTTTTCTGCTGCGGTTACCGTACCTTCGGGTGAATATTCCGATTATTTTTCTTCAGGCGCAGGTGTTTATCTTGATGTTTCTTTTTCTCCGGTTTTTACTCCCTTTACATTTACATTAAGCGGGGGTTTTTTATACTCTGAAATTAGTAAGCCCGGAATTGAGAGGGATGCTTTAAATTATCTTGGTGTTTCAAGTGATGAATTTACTCCCCCCGCAAGTTCATATATTAATTTCCCGGTCATGATAAAAGCGAGATATAACACTACACCCTTTAATATTAAACCTTTTTTTGAAATTGAAGGAGGTATAAATGCAATTCTCTCTGAAGAAATTAATATACTATACTCAAATGCCGGTACAGTGGCAAGTACTAAAAAACAAGAGATGTTTATTAAACCGGCATACAGTCTCGGAATGGGGGTTGAATTTTTAATGTCAAGGGAAACGAGTCTTGAATTTCTCGTGAAATATTTTTTGACCGGGTATGAGTCAAAAAGGTATTTTACTTCAGAGCCGGCGGGTATTGTTCATGACGGCTCGGTTGAAGAAAACGGGGGTCAAATGATTTTTTCAGTTGCTTTCAGAGTTAAATTTTGAAATCAAAACCGGATCACCGGAAATGACTTTTCCTATTCGTTAATGTGAACTGCTTTTGCAAATTCTTCTAATCTTTTCCAATTATCAACATTTTCGAAATAATTACCGGTTACTACAACTGAAGCACCAGCCTGAATCATTTTTCTTGCAATTTCAGGTTCACGAATTCCTCCGCCGGTAATAACAGGGATACCGGAGTAGGAGGAAACGGCTTTAACCATTTCAAAAGGGACATGAAGTTTTGCGCCCGAACCCGCTTCAAGATAAACATATTCCATTCCTAAATACTTGGCAGCAAGTGCTGTAGCAGCAGCAATTTCAGGCTTATTTCTGGGAATAGGCATACTTGTGCTCATATATTCGGCGGTTGTTTTTTCACCCGAATCAATCAGCATATAACCTGTTGAAATAGTTTCAAGGTTAAATCTTTTGATCATTGGTGCTGCAAGAACATGTTTTCCGATGAGATGATCTGCGTTTCTTCCGCTAATAATGGAAATATAAAGAATTGCATCTGCTTCAGGCGAAACTTGACTAATAGCACCCGGAAACAAAATAGCCGGAAGAGAGGTAGATTTTTTTATAGTGGTTAAAAAGAGATTCAAATCACTGTTGAATAGAAGACTACCGCCAATTAATAGACCGTCAACACCGCTCTTTTCACAAATAGCCGTGAAACCGGCAATTTGATCAACAGGTAATTTATCGGGGTCAACTAAAACTAAATAAACTCCGCCCCTTTTTTGTTTTATTGTATTAAGAGATGACTTTACACTCATTAAAATTTACTGTCCGGGTATTATATTTTGAAATAAAAACAAACCAATTTTTAAGATAATGAATACAACTGAAAATAAAAATTACGACTTAGCAGAACTTCCCCCTTTTTGCGATTATTCTTGCAAACACGCATCTTTCGGTGAACCGGGAATAGTTGGTGATTGCCGGAAAGAACTAGCCGTTTACTGCAAATTGTTCGAAAAATACAATAATAAGAACAATAAATGCTTGGGCAAGAAGAAGGCAGCAAATAAAACATAACGGTTCAATAAATAAATTAGAAATCTATTTTATTGAACCGTTAAAAA
>JACSRR010000010.1 GCA_014879635.1 Ignavibacteriaceae bacterium
GAGGTTAAATTTGTTGCCTGGGTTGGACGTTACCGACTTTACTTGCGTCTTAAAAAAACTATTTCCAATTTATTTGGTCAGATTGATAAAAATTTATTTTGATCGACTTTAAATATTTTCCATGATAAGCCAATCTGTTTTTATAATTTTCCCAATTTCTGTCTTCTTTCCGGGACCAACCAATTTCTGCAACACCTATAACTCTCGGGAAAAGCATAAACTCAATTTCAGAAATATTGGTTACGGTTTCAGTCCATAAAGGTGCCTCAACTCCGAGAATATTGCTCTCGGGCAATTCATCAATTTCAGTTGTGGGATCCCAGTTATATGAAGTGTTTAAGTTGATACAACCTGCCCAAATTAAACCAATAGGTGTGTTATTATCATATTTCATATCCATATATATCTTCTTAGAAAGTGAGAAAATTATTTTATTTCCCTTTTCGGCGCTAATATGGAGACATTCTTTTTGATCCCAAAATTGAAATATAGTATTTTGCCCTAAATCGCATTTCGAAATTTCTTCCCAACCTATTAACTGCTTACCGGTACCGGATACAATTTCGCTTACTTTTTTTATAAATATTTTGTAATCCTCTAAGTCGGTTGCTTTAGCTTCATCTCCTCCGATATGTATAAAGGGACCGGGAGTAATTTCAGCTAATTCATTTATAACATCACGGATAAAGTTATATGTGTTTGGGTTATTGATGTCTAATGAGCTAAAACCTACACCGGTTTCGGTGTAATAAGCAGGTGCAACACCACTCTTATTTAGTTCAGAATATGATGCTAATGCTGCATTAGTGTGTCCGGGCATATCAATTTCAGGAACAACTGTTATAAATTTACCGGAGGCATATTCTACAATTTCTTTAAAATCTTCTTTGGTGTAAAATCCTCCTTTTCCTCCGCCAACTTGTGATGCTCCCCCAACAGCAGTCAATCTTGGCAACGAATTAATGTGTATTCTCCAACCTTGATCATCAGTTAAATGAAGGTGTAGTTTATTTATTTTGTATAAGGCAATTGTATCAATGACCCTTTTAACATCATTTACACTGAAAAAATGTCTTGCAACATCTAACATAACACCCCGCCATTCAAAACGAGGAGAGTCTTTTATTTCAACAGCCGGAAGAAAAAATAATTCTCTTTTATTATTAACTGTAACCAAGGACAAAAATAAAACTTGGAACAAAGTTTGAATACCCCTAAATAATCCCTCATCAGTGTTTGCCGTAAGTTTAATTTGCTTTTTTGAAACTGAACATTCATAGTATTCCTTATTGGAATTAGGCACATATTCTTTTAAAGTGATTTCAATGCAGTTTTCATCAATTATTTCATCAGATAAAATAATATTTAGGTCTTTATCGTAGTAAGTTTTAATCCAGTTATTCAAAAATTCAGCAAGTGGGTTGCAATTTTTGTTTCTGATTACAATAGATTTGAGTAATTCGAAAGTGAGGAAGTTTTCTCGTCTAATTATTTCTCTTGGTGCAGGAATAATATTTTTATAAACATTTTCTGTAGTCCAGTTTACGGTATTCCTTCTTATTTCATCAAGCACAGAACCATTACCGGCAAAATATTCGGCACATTTAAGGGTGTCAACCTGTCTCTTATACACATCTGACGCTGCCGACGACGGA
>JACSRR010000009.1 GCA_014879635.1 Ignavibacteriaceae bacterium
GCGGCGGCCAGCGTCTCGCCACCCCGAAACGGGTGGTCGCATGTCGTTTTGTCTCGTGTTGGTAAGGGCGGGATATTGGAGATTCAAGGAGTTGCGCGGGGCCGTCGGAAAAACTCGGGACCTTTCGTGACAGTTGGTCTAGGATTAGATAAAAAATAGTGGATGATCGAATTTATATAATTAGCACTTATTTGACCGATCAATATATTGAATTACTCTCAATAATCAATTTCTAATTATGTCAATCTATACTAATACTTCTGGAATAGATTCAGTTAGAAATGCATTTATGACACACTCGCAAAGCGTGTCTGATCTATTCATTGCAACCCCATTTTTTTCTTATCATGAACTCTTTGATGAAATTTTAAATTTAAAGGATGAATATCTTATAAGAATAATAGTTAGGCTTGGTCCTTCTACTTCCCCAAACTCACTAAAAAAAATAATTAACCGTAAACAATTTCAAATTAGGTATTTTACATCTTCGCTTTTTCATTCAAAGCTGTATATTTTTGGCGACAAGAAAATTTTAATTGGCTCAGCTAACTTAACGCAAGCTGGTTTTCAAAGCAATCGTGAAATCTGTATAGAAGTCTCGCATGAGGATGAGAGATTTGATGCGCTTTTAAAACTTTACAATTCTTATTGGACTCAAGCGGATGTCTTGACGCTAGAAAGATTAAATGAATATTCTGATTTGTACAGCAACTTCAACAGTAACTCTACTCACAAATTTGAAAATGAAATAATTAAGAAGTTTGGAGAAGTATGCCCATCGAATGAAATTCAAGGAGGTTTTAAACAATCTAAGGAAAAAATATTTTTAGAATCTTATCGGAGAACTTATCAAGAATTTGAATCAGCGTATAGAGTTGTTGAAAGTATTTACAAGAGTTATCAACGCCGTAAACAGCCTGAAAGTGAAGTACCGTTGCGTATAGAAATTGACCAATTTTTTAATTTCATGAGAGAGATTTATGTAAAAGGAGATATTTGGAAAACGATTAGTTTTTTAGAAAAAAATCAGCAAGAAAAGAAAATAAGAGAAAATTTAGATAGTTGGTTTTTGGAGGATTGGAGCTATTTGGATAATCAAATACCAGATCGTGTTAAGTTAATAAATAAAACGCTGAGTTCAGAACAAAAAATTAAAAATTCATCAATGGATGATATTTTTCAGGCTATAGATGTTTGTCATTCTATTCATAGCAGGCTACGATTTTTTGATGGTGGACATGACACTTTAAAAAAGGTATTTATAAAGAAAAATGAATTAAAGCAAGTTCAGAATGTTATTTCTTATCTTTTATACGGACAAGATGATTACGTAACTAGGATGGGGAACTGTATTTTTGATGAGTCATATGCAGTAAAAGAATTTGGTCGAAGTGCTATTCAAGAACTTTTAGGCTGGGTCAACAAAGAAAATATTCCTATATGCAATGGAAGGACTGTGAAAGTATTACGATACTTAGGCTTTAATGTAGAAGTTTTTAATTAAATATAATTATATGTAATTGATAATTAGACATTTTTTATAATTCAAGATTGGTCATCGAATCGTGAAATCTTGGATTGAATCCTAAGCTGATTGCCTAGAGCCCTCTGCAACTAATAGCCTCTGAGAATCACCACCGGCAACCCATTTTTTCCGGTCCACGGCGCTTTCCA
>JACSRR010000313.1 GCA_014879635.1 Ignavibacteriaceae bacterium
TGACGGTTATGTGATAGAAAGGGGGTGCAAGCGCCTTAACTCCATAAAAAACAATAAAATCTTATGTGACGGTTATGTGATAGAGCGTGGGTGCAAGCGCCGTAACTGCTTAAAAAACAATAAAATCTTATGTGACTGTTATGTGATAGAAAGGGGGTGTTAGCGTCGTAACTGCTTAAAAAACAACAAAATCTTATGTGACGGTTATGTGATAGAAAGAGGTAAAGTAGCACAAAACTTTGCACAGTGAAATTCATTCCAAAAATAAAACCCGCAAAAAATATTTATCGTAAATGTAACTTTTTCAAAAAGAAAATATAAAACCCATAAGTTATAATCACTTCAAATTTATTCTAAAACCGAGCAAATCTTTGATTAAGTAGCCGTCAGTTTTGTGGAAGTGGTGCAGAATGAGAACTGATGAGATTAGGGAAGGGAGAAAAGATGCTAAAGCAGCTCCCGGAAGTCCAAAAAAGTGAATTAGAGTTAATGAGCTTATGAGTACCGAAACAGCTTTGACCAAATAGATGAAAAAGAGTTGCTTTTGTCGTTTAAGCATCGGCAAGCTCATATACAACGGTTGTAACCACGCATCAAAGAATTTGGAAACAAGCAGGAGTGGCAGAATGTAGAGCTGAGAAGAAAAATCATTTCCGAGAAAAGTAAAAATTGCTCCGCCAAAAATTGCAATTCCGGCATTGATAATAACTGTTAAGAATAAAGCAATTTTAACTGCGTTTGAGATTGACGATATTATAGCAGTTTTATCTTTTAAGGCATTTAATCCGCTCACAACCGGCATTATTATTGTTACCGAAGTAAGTACAACAGTAATTATTACCACAGTGATTTTAAACCCTAAGCTGTAAACTCCGAGTTCAATAGGCGTTAGAATCATACCGGCAAGAATAAGAGGAAGCCAATTATTTGAATATTCTAAAATCTCTGAGAGATAGATGAACTTTGATTCGGAAAGTAGTGCATTATATTTAACTT
Source organism: Ignavibacteriaceae bacterium (assembly GCA_014879635.1). Taxonomy (GTDB): domain Bacteria; phylum Bacteroidota; class Ignavibacteria; order Ignavibacteriales; family Ignavibacteriaceae; genus BA9. The sequence continues at coordinate 997 of JACSRR010000313.1, forward strand.
CTATAAAGTTACTCTTTGAAGTAAGAAAGTCTTTCAGAAATAAAAACGAGATTAAGGCGCTCATTAAAAAACCTGCCCATAAGTTTTCTAATAAAAAAGTAAATCCTGCAGAATAAATAAATTTAGCGATAAAAATGAGGATTAAAAATACGATATTTGCAGCGATCGATTTTAAAAATATAAAAGCGGGGATCCTCTTGTTCCCCTTTAAAAAGTAAACATTTGCATTTAATAGCAGTTGAAAGAATACTCCAAGGCTGATTGTGTAAATTAAAATCAAGTTTGGTTCAAATATAGAATTGATTAAATCCCGGAGTATAAAAAGAAAAAGAAAAACAATTAGAGAAGATAAAAGATAGAGTGAGTAAGTGTTTTTAAGAAAAGTTATGTTAAAAATCGAATTTATCAGAACTTTTTGCGATGAAATTGTATAAACCAAGTACTCATTTATTCCAAGTCCCGCAATAATTGTTAAAAAGTTGATCAAAGTAAGATGCAGGTTCAATTGACCTAATTGAGCAGCCCCAAAAAATTTACCGGTTAAAATACTAATAGTTAAACCGAGTAAAACTCCCGATATCTTTAATAAAAAACCGGAGGATGAAGAAAATACTATTTCTCTTTGCAAACCCTCAGGTAATTTTAAACGAATAAGATTTAACAAAAATTTTGTAATT
>JACSRR010000187.1 GCA_014879635.1 Ignavibacteriaceae bacterium
TATAGATTGATCTATCCTGACGGAAGTCACGGTATTCACAATCCTAAATATGTTATTGCTGCATTGAGAAAATCTATCGAGATGATTGGCGGAATTATTCCGGTTGAGTTGACCGAATTTAAAGCAACCACTTCTAACAGAGTTGTTACACTTAATTGGAGCACATCTTCCGAAACAAATAATAAAGGTTTCGAAGTTGAGAGGCTAACGGGTGAACAATGGTCAGTAATCGGATTTGTTGAAGGTAACGGTACTACTACAGAATTAGTAAATTATCAATTCATCGATAAACCTAAAACTTCTTCAACAACCGTTTCTTACAGAATTAAACAGATCGATTTAGACGGTTCTTTTAATTATTCGAAAGCAATTGAAGTTGAGCTTTCTGCAATTCCCGATGCTTATACTTTGAATCAGAATTATCCGAATCCGTTTAATCCGTCAACAAAAATTAATTTCTCAATTCCCGAAGGTAATTTCGTAACTCTAAAAGTTTATGATGCCTCAGGTAGCGAAGTTACAACACTTGTTAACGGACAATTGGAAAGCGGATACCACGAAGTTATTTTTGACGCTTCAAAATTAACATCAGGTATTTATTTCTATACTCTTAGTGCAGGCGAACAAAAAATTACCAAAAAAATGCTATTGATGAAATAAGCCAATTTTTGGAATACTTAAAAAGGCTGTCTTTTGGCAGCCTTTTTTGTTTTTAAATGAAGATTTTTATTTTTATTTGCGAATTTTTGTGCTTGAAAAATGGTAGAATTCATTAATTGATATGAAATACGGAAAAGAAATCAGGTTTAAAAATTTACGGAAAAGAGACTATAGGTAAAAAGGGAGCAGAAAAGCAAAACATCGAATATTACAAATTTTAAATTAGAACGAATTACTTTGATTAATTTAGAAAAGACTAATACCTCAGCTAAAAAAATCTTCTCTGATTACCAATAAAACCGCTGATTGAGGTACAATTAGCAATTTTTCTTTTTCAAACTCTATTTCAAAAGCATCTCTTTTTAAGAAAATTGCTAAATCACCCTCTTTAACTTGAAGGGGGATATATCTTGAAGATTCTTTTGATTCTTTCCATGGTTCATCATCTGAGGGGGCTGCAACAGGATAACCGGGTCCGGCTTTAATAACATATCCGCTCTGAACTTTTTCCCTTTCTGCTACTCCGGGAGGCAAAAATAAACCTGAATTGGTTTTACCCGTACTCTCTTCAGGTTTTACTAATAGCTTATCACCAATCACAATAAATTTATTAAGATCTTTCAACAAAATAGCTCACACAAAATAGTTTATATTTAACAATTAAATATACAAATCAAGCAGAATATATGTTTCAAAATTGTCTTGTCCTAGCATAGGTTGACAGAAAAAGAGAGAAAAAGTTTGGGGGTTCGGGGTGCGGGAGTTCGAGGTTAAATCTACCCACTATAAGCGTAGTAAACTACTCACTAAATTTGTCAACTGCGTTTTTCTACCCTTTACCCTTTACTCCCGATTCTTGTCGGGATCACCCTTTACTCCCGACCCCGTCGGGCTTCCTGTTCACTATAAGCGTTAATAATTTTAAAGTTAATGTTTTCATAGTTAACACTTTGAAGTTATTTATTCCTAATAGTCAATTAGTAAATAGAAGAATATTTCTTACCGTATTTAAAATATACAAGTTATTTTTGAAAAAGTCAATAAATCCCGGCGGTCCCGACCGGGTCGGGAGTAAAGGGTGAAGGAAAGCGAAATGCAGTTGACAGAGAACAGTGAATCCAACCGTGTTGAGATCAAACTCGAAACACAAATATTTTGTGCCACCGAAAATCAGGTAAGCCATAATAAATCAAAAAAGTTGAACTAATTTGGGAAATAGATGTTATAACATGTAATTAGTAACTTTAATATTTTGGAGAAAAAAATGATTTTCGCAATTAACGGTAGTAACAGTGAGTGGTCAATAAACAAGAAACTTCTTAAATCAGTAATTAAACATTCTGAAGTTAATGCTAATCTTCTTGAAATTGAAAGTTTAGATATTCCAATCTACAGTATTCAAAGACAGCAGAAGCACGGGTTTCCTCAAGAAATTTTGGAATTAAACGAATCGTTAAATAATGCATCCGGCTTTATTATCTCAACTCCCGAACATAACGGATTTTTTACAGCTTTCTTTAAGAACTTAATTGACTGGCTTTCACGCTTGGATAGAAAAGTCTTCAGAGATAAATTTGTGGTCATATTAAGCACTTCCCCGGGGAAAATGGGCGGGAAGACCGCTGCAATTTCTCTTTCAACTTTGGTTAACAGAATGGGCGGAAGAGTAATTTCGGTACACTCACTACCTTCTTTCAAAGAGAATTACGACGAATCCACCGGGGAGATATTAAACGGAGAATTTTTATCTGAAGTAAAACATGCAGTTAAGCAGATGGAATTAGATATTAAAACCGAAAAAAGCAAAGAATTAGAATTAGTAGTGTAAAATAATTTAGGGCAAATTACGGATCTCCCAAATAACTTTAAATTTAAGGTTCACCAAATTTTCGGTGGCAATTATTTTATAGTTGAAATTTCTTTTTCCGGTTTTGAAGTAAATTATTAAACTTTCAATGTATTAATAGATGAATTTTTTACTATAGCAGAGATGAATTAGCTCAACAAATACTTATTTCCACAGTTTTCAGTATAGTGAAATAAACAAAGAAACGACACTACTTAGGGGCGTTGTGGAAAAGTATGATTTACTACAATCATTAAATACAGTGGGTAGTTCGCTGCGCTTGCAGTGGGTAGTGGATAGAAAATTAACCCCGAACCTCGAACTCCGAACCTCGAACCCCCGCACCTCGAACTCCGAACCTCGAACCCCCACACTTCGAACTTTCCCTTCTGCTGTTAAATTATTTTTTGCCACCGAAAAATCCAATAAGCCTTATATAGGCACTTTGCTCTTAATTTCTTACCTTAGAAGTGTATTTTTAAAATTTATATAAGACAATTACTATGGCAGAATTTGAATTATTAGACAATATTATGGCTAAAGCAGCCAAGAAAAAACGAACTCTTTTACTCCCCGAATCGCACGACGAAAGAGTTCTAAAGGCAGCTAAAATTTTAACCGAAAAAGAAGTTGCTTCCGTTATTACTTTAGGAAATGAAGAAAAAGTTAGAGCCGATGCCGCAAATTGGGGTGTATCATTAAATGGGGTTAGAATTATAGACCCCGAAAAATCAGATAAACTAAGTGACTTCTCAAATATTTTTTATAATCTAAGAAAACACAAGGGAATGACTATTGAAGAAGCCCGCAATACAATGAAAAGAGATATCTTTTTTGCGGCAATGATGATGAGAGAGGGAATGGCTGCGGCATCAGTTTCCGGTTCGTTTGCTTCTACGGCAGATGTTATGCGAGCAGGGATTTTATGCATAGGCACAAAACCCGGAATCTCGATTGTGTCAAGCTTTTTTATGATGGTTTACCCCGAAATTACTTACAGTTTTGCTGATTGTGCAGTTGTTCCCGACCCTGATGCTACTCAATTAGCAGATATTGCAATTTCTACCGCCGATAATCATAAAATCTTAACCGGCGAAGAACCTTATATTGCGATGCTCTCTTTCTCAACTAAAGGAAGCGCCGAACACAAACTTATAGAAAAGGTTATTCAAGCTACTAATATTGTTAGAGAGAAAAGACCTGATTTAAATGTTGACGGCGAACTCCAATTTGACGCTGCAATTGTTGACGGTATCGGAAAGAAAAAAGCTCCCGGAAGTACTGTTGCAGGGCGAGCTAATGTTCTTGTTTTCCCCGATTTAAACGCAGGCAATATTGGTTACAAGATTGCTCAGAGATTAGGTAAAGCCGAAGCAGTTGGTCCCGTTATTCAAGGTTTAAAACTTCCTTTCTTCGATTTGAGCAGAGGGTGCAGTGTTGACGATATTGTTAACACAGGTGCTATTGCCTGCTTAATGGCAGAATAAATCAAATTTTGGGCTGTCTGAAATATGGCAGCCTTTTTTTAATCTTCAATCTTCAATCTCCCGCAATTTATCCCTATAAAAAGCATTCAAATCACATATACCTGTTAAATTCACAAATTATTGAAACATATTTTTATATTTTTGTATATAAGTAAAATATCAATAAAACTTTATTAAAATGAATAAAATATTCTGTGTTGTAATAGTATTCTGTTGTATTGTTAATCTTAAAGCGAGTGATTGGCAGAAGTACGCCGAAAAATCAAATTCGTTTTTAGTAGCCGGAATGCCTGATTCTGCCATGAAATATGCAAAATTATCACTTTCTGTAGCTGAGATTGAATTCGGCAAAGAATCAGTTTATTTTGCTGCATCTCTTAATATAATAGGTCTAGTCTATTTAGCCGTTCCAAATCTTGACGAAGCGGAAAAATATTTGACTCAAGCATTTGATTTAGCCAAAGTTATACTAAAACCTTACGACGCAGATTACCTGATAATACAGTCAAATGTTGTTTTGTTGTATATTCAAAGACAGAATTTTAGGGGTGCCGAAGAGATTTGCAGGGATGCTATGGATTGGATTGATATTGAGTATGGAACAGATAATTATTTGTATGAGGCTTACGCAGGTCTTTTAGGACTCTCTCTTATTAGGCAACAGCGAGGTTTTGAAGCAATTGAAGTCCTTAATGAAGCTCTTTATATAGCAAAAATTTCCGGTGGAACTGAACGGGCAGAATATTATTCAATACTAACCAACCTTGCAATTGCATATTCGGAAACAGGAGATTATAACACAGCAGTCTATTATTTTGATATGATTGTTCCTAAGTTAAAAAGCTTTTTCCCTCCGCTTAATCCAATGTATAATCAAGTATTTAATGCAGCTGCAGCTAATTATGTTCGTGTAATGAGAACTGATGAAGCAATTGATTGTGCTAACGAAGTTCTTCTTAATTACGAAAAAAACAATTTCCCATCCCTTGAAAACCTCGGATTTGCTTACAGAAATGTGGGTGCAGCTTTGAATATGAAAGGAAAATATGGCGAAGCCGAAAAGTATCTGATTGAATCTTATAAGGTTTTTGAGGATAATAATATTACTTCATCTGATGTGTTTTATATTCTGCTTAATGATCTCGCACTGTTTTATAATGAAACCGGTAAATTTTCACAAGCGGAAGAATTTTTTCTGAAGGCTCTCGAGATCAGTAATAAAAAGTTCTCTGAGTTCAGTAATAAATCGTCATTGATTCTTAATAATCTGGGATTACTTTATACAAATTTAGGAAGATATAAAGAGGCTGAGGTATATTTTCACAAATCCCTTTCTGTTACAGAAACTATTAGCGGGCGAAGAAGCAGTGATTTTTTAAATGTTTTAAATAACTTAGGTTTATTGTATGTGACAACCGGAAGATACCCTCTTGCCGAAAGCAATTTTAAGGAAGTTGTGGCAACGGGTAAAGATGTGCTCGGAGAAAATAATCCGGCTTATTTAAGATTTTATGGCAACTTAGCGTTTCTTTATTTCAGTATGAACCGGCTTAAAGATGCAGAAGAAGTTTACGATTATCTTACTAAGTTGGCATTAAAAATTGGCGGAGATGCTTTAGTTGAATATTCGTACTTCCAAAACAACCTTTCTTTAATTTACTTCTACACCGGTAGAAGCGAAAAAGCAGAAGCCATTTTTGACAAAGGGCTTGAGATTATTAAAAACAGTGCTGGTGAAGAGAATATTGTTTATGCAAGAATGCTCTCAAATTACGGATTAGTTTCCGGTTATCTTAATAAATATGAAAAAGCAGAATCACTTTTTGTAAAATCGCTTTCGATTCTTGAAAAAATTGTTGGTCAGTTAGAGCCGACATACATAACAGCACTTAATAATCTTTCCGAAATATATTTGAGCAAACAAGATTATCAGGAATCAGAAAAATCTTTCCAAAAGGTAATAGACTTATTCACCACCATATTTGATGAAAACCACCCCGATTTCGTAAATTATGCAATGAACCTCACCGCCGTTAAAATCTTATTAGATAAATATGAGGAAGCCGAAACTTTTTTCGGTAAAATTTTTGACAGCCATAGAAGTCAGGTAAGCAGGTATTTCCCATATCTTTCAGAAAAGGAGAAAACGAGTTACCTAAACAAACTTAGGCGTGATATGAGTATTTTTGCTTCATACTCCGCTTATAGATACGAGGATAAAAAGACCATTTCTTCAGAGTTAACCGACCTAAGAATTTTCTATAAATCAATCTTACAGAACTCGTCAAAAAAAGTTTTCGAAGTAGTTTCACAGAGTGATGACCCTGAAATTATAAACACTTACAACAATTTAAAATCAAATAGAGAGTTTTTAGCCAAATTATATTCAATTCCGAGAATAGAGGTTGAAGCTGCCGGAATAAATATCGATTCAATTGAAGCAGTTACAAACGAATTCGAAAAATTGTTGAATGAATTGACGGGTTTAGATAATCAATCAAATAGCAAAGTTTCAATCTCCGAAATTAAAAGCAAGCTCCAAGCAGGTGAAGCCGTTATTGAAATTATAAGGCACTCAAATGAAGATTTCACGAGAAATAAGGATGAAGATATTCAATATACTTTTTTAATAATCAGACCGGACTTTGAAATTCCTGTTATGGTGAATGTTGATAACGGAAGGTTCTTAGAGAGCTTGTTGTACATTAATCTTAGAAAAAATTTAAGCGAAATGACCGCTCCAAACTATTTTGAGTATGAAGATGCTGATTATACCGATTCGGCTTACATTTATTATTGGCAACCGGTTGCAGAACATTTATCCGGAATTAATAAAATATACATCTCGGCAGACGGCATTTACAATAAACTTAACGCAGCTACTTTTAAAAATCCCGAAACTCAAAAATATTTGATTGAAGATTTTGATATTTCATACATCACCGGGTTGAGAGATATTTTAGATATTAACTCTTCGAAAAACAAAACGGGTGCAAAAGATGCCGTTCTGATCGGTTATCCTAACTATTTTATGAGTGTTTCGGAAATAGCCGAAAATTCGTCTGTTTATTATGCTTCAGAAAGAGATGTTACCACATCAAGTGCAGTGGGAGAATTGGATTCGCTAACACGGTACAATATTGGTTTACTTCCCGGAACTGAAATAGAAATTAAAATTATCGATAGTCTTTTGATAAAAGCCGGATATAATGTAGAATTATATTTATGGAATAACGCTGTTGAAGAAGCCGTAAAAACCGTTCAAAGTCCGCAGATTTTACATATTGCAACACACGGATTTTTTATAAATGATGTAGCTTCAAAATCAGAAAAAGTGATGGGAATTCAAACCGATAAAGCTGCCGAAAATCCGTTGTTACGGGCTGGGCTACTCTTAGCCGGTTCTAATACATCATTAAATTCCACCGACCCGGATTTATTTAATTACGATGACGGTATTTTAACAGCCTTTGAAGCACAAAACTTAAATTTAGACAATACTGAGCTGGTTGTGCTTTCGGCTTGTGAAACAGGTTTGGGTGAAATTGTTAACGGTGAGGGGGTTTACGGGTTGCAGAGGTCGTTAATAGTTGCAGGGGCAGATGCAATTTTGATGAGTTTGTGGAAAGTGAATGATGAAGCTACTCAAAAGTTAATGACTTATTTTTATGAAAATTTTGTTCAAACAGGAGATAAAGCAACTTCCCTAAAATTAGCTCAACTCAAACTTAAAGAAGAACTTACCTTTCCTTACTATTGGGGCGCCTTTATATTAATAGGGGAATGAGATTAAAACATTATCTCATCCCCACGGCAAATACTCTTACATTTTCTCCTTTTTACCGGAAAGAAAAAATTAAATAGTTTTTATCTTTGCGGAAACTAAGGCTATTTAATCAACTCGTCAAAGCTTATATCCATAAGCGGGAAATCACGCCAGTCTTTAAAATCATAATGCCACCACTCAGTTTTTAGTGCTACGAATCCAAACCTTTCCATTACATTTTTGAGGAGGGAACGGTTCACCCTTGTCTCAACAGGTAATCTATTATAACCATGATGTGCCATTTCAGAAAAATCGTCAAACAGCGTAGGCATATTAAGTTCTTCGCCGGTTGAAGAAACAATAATAGTAAGATCAACGGCGCAACCTCTATTGTGTCTTGAACCTGTTTGTGGGCTAGCTGCATAATTTTCGTCTAACACAAATTCCCAAATCTTTTTAGTTATAGCATACGGTCTGTATGCGTCATAAATTTTGAGTTCAAGACCGCTTTTAAGTAATTCTTCCTGAACTTGCGTTAAAGCTATTGCAGCCGGTAATCTTAAAAAGATGCCGGGAGTATTATACAAAACAGCTCCGGTTACATTATCATCCGTTGCATATTTAACATCCTTTTTTATTCCGGGTATAAAACTCTCAAGATTTACGAGAATTTGGTTGCTGTCATTTTCAATTAATGAAGCGTAAAGGTCATACGAACTGACAACCTTTAAGCCGTATTCATTTTCCGGAATTTCTTGGGCAATAGTGCCTGTAGAAAAAAGGAATAGAAAATTCAGTAAAAAAATGCGAAGGAGTAATTTCATCTTTCATTCCTTAATATTTTATAAATTGGATAAACCATGTAATTTGAGTCAAAATACTTAGATTTTTGGTAAAAAAAGTTTAACCGCTGGTACGCTGAATTGGCAAAATTAGTATCGCTTTTTAATTTTGTTTCAAACTCTTTTCTTAATGTACCGCCGGTCAAATTATCATCTTCTTCGAGCATTCTAAGTGCTTCTTTCTCCATTACATAATCTTCAAAGTACTCCTTTTGCTCAAAAATATGGTTAAAAAAGCCCCATCGCAAAAATGAATCCTCTGATTTTGGTTCAAGCAGAAACGCTATTATGCGTGCAGTTCTCTGATTTACATTCACAATGGTTGTTCCCGGCGGAAGTTTTGCCACTGTTTTAAACTCAATATAATCAACTTGAATAACTCTCTGTCTTCCTTCGTACGGTCTATCTGCAAATTTGAAGTTAGTAAACTTAATACGGGAAACATCAAACTCTATAGAATCCACAAGTTGCGACACTTCAACACCGTGCAACTTTAGTTTTTCGGCAATATAAGAATACTGGGGAGGGATAGCATAAGCATAAGGTAAAATTACGGAATCTAAAGGTACCACAGTTTCATAGAAAGGAATCTCTTTTTCAAATTTTTCACCGGTGTAAACAACTTTTTCACCTCCAGAAATTTCCGAAAACTCTTTAACCGATTTAAAACCTTTGAAATTAAAAGTTGAATTTGTAGAATCTGCTGTTTTGAATCCGGTATAGAATGGTTGCTCATTCATATAATATTTTAATGGAGCGTTTAAATCAGCCTGTTTGTTAAGTTTGAGAATCTGCTCTCCGTTCAACCCTAAAAAGTTAAGAACCGATTCTAAAACGGCTTTTGTTGAAAAAACCCTTTCTTTAAATGGTTTCATCATGTGAATTTCTACTAACAAGCTGATTCTGTTTTGTGCTGCATTATAACCTCCTGAAAACCTTGGTTGAGAAGCCCAATCAACTAAACCTGATTCAGGAGTTCGGTCTTTAAACGAAACATAGGGAGCAACTAAATAACCTGATTTTTCAACAGAATTAATTAAGTAGGGAAGGAATACATTATTTACAAAAGTACCAAGCTTTTCGTCAATATTTCCGTGTCTCTCAACACCGTATGTTACAGTGTATTGGTAGTCGGCACCGTTAGTTGTATGATTATCAATCATAAAATCAGGGAGCCAGGTGGAATATAATTTTAACAGGATAGACATTTCGGGAGCTTCTGATTTGAGCCAGTCACGATTTAAGTTAAAATTTTGAGAAGTTGAACGCCATCCCATATTTTCGGGTCCAATCTGATTAATTCTCGGATTTGCAATACTGCTCCCGGGTGCACCCCTTTCATGACCATCCACATTAAAAACCGGTATAATTAGCAAATCTGCATAATCGAGCAATTTTTCTTTACTTTTTTCAATTAGAATTTCACGCAACAGAAGCATTGAAGCATCTTTCCCTTCAATTTCACCTGAATGAATGCCGTTTAGAATAAGCAGTAGCGGTTTTTTTCTTTCATCAAGCGGTACAGGCTCAAAGTTTTTTTCTTTTGACACAATTAAACAATAAATTTTTCTGCCTTCGGGTGTATTACCTAATTCTTTAAATTCTGCGAAAGGGGAAAAGTCGGCAAGAGCCTTAAAATAAAGTATAGTATTTGAGCTGTCTCTTATACACATCTGACGCTGCCGACGACGGAGAGAGT
>JACSRR010000008.1 GCA_014879635.1 Ignavibacteriaceae bacterium
ATAATGAAAACAAAATTGAAGAAAGCTTTTTAAGTATTTTGAAAAGAAACGGGGTAAATACAATAAGATTAAGGATTTGGGTGAATCCCGGTAATAATCACTCCGGTTATGATGAAGTTAAAATCTTTGCCGGAAAATTAAGAATTTCCGGTTTTAAGATTTGGCTATCAGTACATTACTCAGATACTTGGGCAGACCCGGGTAAACAAACACCACCTGCACTGTGGAGTGGAATTTCGTACTCGGCTTTAAAAGATAGCGTTCAAAAGTACACAAAATTTGTGATGGAAAACCTAAAACCTGATATTATTCAAATCGGGAATGAAATTAATCCGGGCTTTCTCCTGCCATACGGCAATAGATTTACTCAACACTCTCAATATTTAGAATTACTTAATACAGCTTCATCAGAAATAAGAAAATACTCAAGTGCCACAAAAATAATGATTCATTATGCCGGTATTTCAGGTTCGAAAGATTTTTTCATACAATTACGCAATTTAGATTATGATATGATAGGTATTTCTTATTATCCACTGTGGCACGGAAAAGATTTAAATGAAGTAGGTATAATACTTAATGATTTGGGTGCAACTTTTCAAAAAGAGGTATTAATTGCTGAAACTGCATATCCGTTTACTTTGGGTTGGAATGATTGGACTCACAATATTGTGGGATTAGAAGAACAATTAATTCTGCCTGAATATCCCGCAACTCCCAAAGGTCAACAAGATTTTATAGCCGCAATCAAAAAATTAATAACTACTGAGGTTGAAAATGGAACCGGTTTTTGCTATTGGGGTGCCGAATTAATTGCATGGAAAGGGGAGAGAGGTGAAAACGCTTCTCCTTGGGAAAATCAAGCACTTTTCGATTTTCAAAATTTAGCACTACCTGTATTAAGTGAATTCAAAATTAAGTGAATTTAAATATTGGCTAATTTTAAAATCAAGAAAATTATTATCCCTGAAGTTGACCCAAGATAAATATATCTAATTAAATTCCTACCGTTTTCCCCTTGATTTTTTATCAAATATACCACAGGAACAATTATCGAAATATCAATTAGCAATAGAGGAATAAAGTATATAAGTGGAAACCATTCAAACATTAAAGGAATAAAGGTTAAAAGTACAACAATTGAAAAAATTACTGAACTTAAATGAATTGCTCTTTTTTTCCCGTACATAATTGCTACAGATTTCGAATTAATTAATTTATCTCCTTCAGCATCCATTGCATCAGCTGCAATCTCTTCACCTAAGTCAATTAAAGCTGCAATAAATGCGAACAAAAGTACCAATTTATTAATCGGGTCTCCAACAGAAAGCCCTCCAAATACAAAAGTCATACCCACAGAAAAACTTACCATAAGATTTCCGGGTAAGCCGGATTTTTTAAAGTGGCGGTTATACAAAAAGCCTGTAAGTGAAAGTATAATTGAAAATGAAAAGGCTAATAAACTTAAGTAAAGACTTAATGAAAGCCCAAGAAAAAGTAAAAGTAGTGAAAATATTAATGCTTCTTTTCCGGTAACTAATCCGGATGGTATAGGTCTGTGTGGTGCATTCACTTTATCAGTTTCGATATCAAAATAATCATTAAGAACCAAGATAGACGCAGAGATTGAAAAAACTGAAAGAAATGCAATTAATGAAAAAAAAAAAAAA
>JACSRR010000196.1 GCA_014879635.1 Ignavibacteriaceae bacterium
ATGTGACACCTCCGGCGTCAAAAACCATTTTGATTCGCCAACTTAGAAGTCCTTAAGTTGACAGCATTAAATAGTGGATAGTTTTAACTTCGAACCTCGAACTTCCGCACCTCGAACCTCGCACTTTTTTCTCTCTGCGTTCTCTGCGTTCTCTGTGGTTAAAATTTGTTAAATTAGTGACGACCATATTTAGGACAATACATTTATAAATTTTAGATTTAAAACATAAAAAGAAAGACGAGGGGCATTTTAAAAAGTTGCGTAAATTAAAGGCAATATCTGTTTGCAAAGAATTTTCAACTAAAAAAAATAACCCCTCAAAACATAAATTAGGCTCTCATATTTTGAATCTCATTTTCATTTTGAGCAAAATCTATTAATTCATTATTAAGAAAAGAAGAGTAAGAAGCCATATCAAAGTAACCATGACCGCATAAATTGAAAGCAATTATCTTTTTTTCGCCAGATTTCTTACATAACAAAGCTTCATCGATAGCTGCCTTTACTGCGTGATTAGCTTCCGGCGCGGGAATAATTCCTTCAGATTTAGCGAACATTATACCTGCTTTGAAACATTCATTCTGTGTTACGGCTTTAGCTTCAATTAAATCTAACTCTTTTAGATGACTGACCAAAGGAGCCATACCATGATATCTTAAACCTCCTGCATGAATAGAAGGGGGAATAAACTCGTTTCCTAATGTGTGCATTTTAATAAGCGGTGTAGTTTTGGCAGTATCACCAAAATCATATTTATACTCACCCTGAGTTAAAGAAGGGCATGCAGAAGGTTCAACAGCAATAGCCCTGATGTTTTTTCCTCCTCTGAGTTTTTCGCCTATAAATGGAAAGCAAAAACCGGCGAAATTACTTCCGCCGCCTGCACACCCGATAACAATATCAGGATAATCACCTGTCATTTCAAATTGTTGTATGGCTTCATTTCCGATAATTGTTTGATGCAGAAGAACATGATTTAAAACACTTCCTAAAGCGTACTTAGTGTCATTATTAGATGCAGCAATTTCTACGGCTTCACTTATAGCAATGCCGAGGGAGCCGGGAGAATCAGGAGTAACGCTTAAAATACTTCTACCTGCATTAGTATGATGACTAGGCGATGCATAAACCTTTCCGCCAAAAGTTTCAATCATTGCTTTTCGATAAGGTTTTTGCATATAACTAACTGCAACCATAAAGACGGTTACATCAATTCCGAAGATAGAAGCGGCATAAGACAAAGCCGATCCCCACTGCCCGGCACCGGTTTCAGTCGTAATCTTTTTTACTCCGTTTAATGCATTGTAATATGCTTGAGGAATAGCGGTATTAGGCTTATGACTTCCAGTCGGGCTATTTCCTTCATATTTATAGTATATTTTTGCCGGTGTATCTAAAATCTTTTCTAATCCTGTTGCTCTTATTAAAGGAGAGGGTCTATAGATTCTGTAAACTTCTCTAACCTTTACAGGAATTTCGATATTTCTCTCTTTACTAACTTCCTGAAAAATTAATTCAGTTGGAAATAAAGGCTCTAAATCATTTGGTCCAATCGGTTGCATTGTACCGGGATGTAAAGCCGGGGGTAATTCTACGGGCAAATCTGCCGCTATATTGTAGTAATATTTTGGTAACTGCTCCTCTTCTAAAAGAAATTTCTTCTTTGACATAATAATCCTATGAGATTTAATGTTGAATTAAATTTAAGTTATTTCGGTAAATTATTTGTTACAGACTAAGCCGTAACCGGTTAGGGTATTATGTAAGGCCTCAGCGAGGCCACCAAGCTGAGAAGAAATGAAAGGTATATGTGAAGAAAATTGAAAAATTGAAATTCATAAACTGAAATTATAATAAATCTTTAATATATGAAGTGCAAAAAAAAATACATCTTCATTCAAATCCAATAGTTTAAATTTTCATTCGATTAAAGGATTTATTCAAGATCTATTTAAAATTGAATAAAAACATTTGACAAATTTTGTGAGTAGAATAAAATAGTTGACAGATCGCTTCGCTGACAGTTGACAGTGAACAGGAAGCCCGATAGAGTCGGGAGTAAAGGGTAAAGGGTGAAGAGTAAAGCGAAACGCAGTTGAAAGTTCGCTAACGCTGACAGATCGCTTCGCTGACAGTTGACAGTGAACAGGAAGCCCGACGGAGTCGGGTGTAAAAACAAAGAACTACGAATTAAGCACCAAGCACTTTTTTTAACCTCGAACCCACGCACCCCGAACCTCGCACTTTTTTCTCTGCGCTCTCTGTGTGCTACAATTAAATTATTTTTGCAACCGAAAAACCAACAAGCTGTTAAAATGCTTTTTGAGAACCTTTTAGATTCACTTGTAAAATAATAATTTCGTATTTTTAAAGAAGTAAATATTCACAATTACAGACCGCTATGAAAACATTCTTAATATTGTTGATTACCTTATTATTAGCAGCAGAATCACAAGCACAATCAATTACTTGGTTAGATCTAACCCAAACATACAATTTACCTGAAGGGGTAAAATTAATTAAAGGGAACCGTGCAAACCCTGCACTAAACCTTTGGTATTTAGAAGTTGATATGAACCGTTCTGATATAGCTATTAAACCTTATTTTAATCCTGCAGGGCGAGAAGGGTTAGTTAATTTCTCAAACAGGTTTGATGCAATTGCTGCAATAAACGGCGGTTATTTTGATGTTAATTCGGGTGCTTCATACTCGGCATTAATTGAACCGGGTGTGGTAAAAGCTAAGAATATAACTTCAGTAGTTCGTAACGGACAAACTTTCTATCTTACCCGCTCTTTGTTCAGTTTCACAGATACCCGTGAGTTTTCGGTTGATTGGATATATCATTTCGGAAATTTTCCGGTTAATATTTACACATATCCGCAACCATCGCAAAACACAACATCAACACCTGCGCCTCAGCCTTCGCAAGGGTTAGGAAGCCAATATTATGAAATTCTTGCCGGAATTGGCGGAGGACCAACTTTGGTAAAAAATGGACAGGTAAACATTACTTATAATCAAGAAGTCTTTTTTGGTTCCGGTGTGGGATATGATAATCGTGACCCCAGAACTGCAGTAGGCTACACGGCAAATAAAAAAGTAATTATGATGGTGGTTGACGGCAGGCAGGGGCAATCGGAAGGGCTATCGCTCCCTGAACTTGCACAAATGATGATTAATTTGGGTTGCGTTGAAGCTATGAATTTAGACGGTGGCGGCTCTTCGCAAATTGTGGCTACGGGGCAATTAGTTAATTATCCGGTGGGTGCAAGCTTTCAAAGACCAATACCTACTATGCTTGCGGTTGTAACTGCTGATTCAATTGATCTTTTACCTCCTGTCTTTTATCTTAAAAAATTTGATACTTCAGACCCTACCGTTTCTACTACCGGTACATGGACTACTTCAAATATAAGCGGATTTTGGGGCGGAACTCCCGCTTTGATTGCTGAAAAAGGAACGGGTAATTCAGAACTGAAATTTTCACTCCCCGCAAGGCACCCCGCAAACTACGATGTTTACGCTTGGTGGGTGGCTGCATCAAACCGTGCTCAAGACGGTGCTTTTATTGTCAATCACGGGCAATATTCTGATACTGTTAGGGTTAATCAAACTATTAACGGTTCAAAATGGGTCAAAATTGGCTCTTTTTTCTTCGATGGCTCTGAAAATGAATCCGTAATTGTTTCAAATAATTTTACTCTCGGTGATTATGTTGTTGCCGACGGACTTAGAATACTTTCTACAGACAGCGTTTTAACTTCAATTAACGAAAACGAAACAGATGTTTTTCCCGCCGGATTTTTACTTGAACAAAATTATCCTAATCCTTTTAACCCCGAAACAAACATAAGTTTTACTATACCTGAAGCTTCGGATGTTAAAATAACGGTAATAGATGTTTTAGGAAGGGAAATTGCCACACCTGTTGACGGATTTTTCCCGCCGGGAACACATAGAGTATCGTTTTCAGCTAAAGATGTTAATCTGTTTTCGAGCGGAGTTTATCTTTACAGAATGCGTGCCGGTAAGTTTTCGGCTGTTAAAAAAATGGTATATTTGAAATAATTTAGGAACAAAAACCGTTTATTAGGGTGTAAAAAGAAAAATCTCAGGAATTTAATGTTTAAAAATTTACTTTTACTTTTAATTGTAATTGCCTCAACAGCGTGGGCTCAGAAGCAAAGTGCCGAAGGTCTTTTTGACAGGACTGTTAGAGAACTCAAACAAAGCGGATACACATTGATTAATTCGCAAAAATCAGATGGCGAAAATATTTATCTCGGTAATAATTTCGGATTTCTCGAAAACAAAGACTATTTGATTTTAATGATAGGCGAGAATCTTAAACCGGGTGAAGTTGAATTTTATCACACAAAAAACGGTGTATTAAGTCCGTTAAAATCTGATAAACACGGGATCGGAATAGTTACGGAATTAAGATTGGTTGACCCTATAGGATACCATGAATTTGAGATAAATCCGAAAGAAACTTCGGGTACAATTCATATTCTTCTTTTCGAAAAAAAATAGTTTTGTTTGCGGATAAAATTCTAAAATTTTACGAGAACTTATCACTTCCGGTAAATTTACCCGGTGAAATTAAAGTTCTCGCTCCTTTCAAAGACCCCGTTACATTTGAACTGATGTGTAGCTACTACAAAAAATTTTACTCCTCCTTATATGAACGAACTGCAATATTTGGCATAAATCCCGGTAGATTTGGAGCGGGCTTAACCGGAATAATGTTTACCGACCCTGTTTCTCTGGAAGAAAATTGCGGAATCAAAAACACACTCCCAAAAAGAAAAGAACTCTCTTCGGAATTTATTTACGATGTTATTGATGGCTTTGGCGGTAAAATTGTTTTTAGCGAGAAATTTTATTTGGGGGCAGTTTGTCCGGTAGGTTTTACAAAAAACGGCGTAAACTATAATTTTTACGATGATAAAACAACCGCAAAGTTGCTTGAAGGTTTTATTATTGAAGCAGTTAGAGCACAAATTGAGTGTGGCTGTTCAAAAGAGAGATGTATTTTATTAGGAACCGGTAAGAATGCAGCATATTTTAACGACCTAAATAGCAGGGAAAAGTTCTTTAAGGTTGTTGCTGCAATTGAACATCCACGGTTTATCATGCAGTACAAAAGAAAACAAAAAGATGAGTTTGTGGATAAATATTTACAACTGCTTGGGTAGGGGAAAGTTCGGGGTTTGGGGTTCAAAGTTCGGGGTTCGGGGTTCGAGGTTCGAAGTTCGGGGTTCAAAAAAGAGTGTTTAGTTCGTAGTTCTTGGTTCCGTCAGGATTACCCTTCACCCTTTACCCTTCACTCCCGATTCTTGTCGGGATTACTGCGTTTCGCATCTTTGTTCTTAGTTTGGTCTCGACCCGTTCAGAAATACTGTTCACTCGTCAACTGTCAGCGTCAGCGAACTTTCAACTTTTTTTTCTACCCACTACCCACTGCAAGCATAGCGAACTACCCACTAACTTCATTAACTCCGCACTTTTTTCACGGTGTGCTATACGGTTTTTTATTTTTGCCCCCGGAAAATCCAATAAGACCGGTATTGTAGAATAAATCACAAATTTTTAGAAAGGATATTGTTATATTTGTATAAATTGCCGTCAATTTCAAAATTTACGGTAAATTAAACTGGTGTGAATGCTTAAATTTAATAACTTGATTAAATCGCAATCATTAAGATGCAGAACATAATGCTGAAACCGTTTTGGTTTTAAAAAATTGACTGCCCGTATAAATCTGGGCATCACATTCTAATAAATTTGAAAATTGATTCACAGTTTCAGACAGAATGTGATAAATCCGGTTAGAATATTTTTTACTACCGGAATATTTAATTTTAGAGTTGAGGATTGTCATGCAAACTCTGATTATTAGCATCTTAATGATACTGTTTTTTAATAACTTGCTTATGGCGCAAGGTTCATGGTATTTTGATTCACCGGGTAAAATGAAAGATTTCCATTTTATTAGTGATCAAACTCTAATTGCGGTAGGTGACGGGATATGGAAATCAACAGACGGCGGTGACTCTTGGAAGGGCGTTTATCCCGGATTTGATTTTGAATTTGAATCAATGCTTAACGGAGTTGAATTTGCTAATTCGCAAATAGGTTATGCTGCAGGTAAGAAAAGTACGGTTATTAAAACTACTGACGGCGGTAATACTTGGGTTAAGCTGGAACATCAATTACTCTCCCCTTCTAATCATTTTGTATTTCTTAAAGTTCTTGACCAAGACAATATCCTTCTTTTTGCAGATATGTATGGCAGCTTTTCAGGGTTAGCCATTTATAAATCTACAGACGGTGGTGGCTCTTTTAACTACATTTTTGGTAAATCGGGCGAGATTTTTCATGATGTCGATTTTATTGACGGGCAAACCGGTTGGGCTACCGGTTCAAATAGAGCTATTTACAAAACTACAGACGGCGGTAATAATTGGAGTACTTCTTTTTTACCTGAAGAGATTGGCGATGTAAGAGTTTATTCCGTTAGTTTTGCCGACTCTCAAAACGGCCTTGTTACCGCTTCTGACACTCTAAAACTCTTTAGAACTACAAACGGCGGGAATAGCTGGCAGTTAATTAATTTAGATTATCAGTGGAACTCATATTCGATTAAATATTTTGCCGATGGTTCCGCTTTTATGCTAAATAATGACCTTAAACTTTTAAAATCTACAAATCATGGTGAAAGTTGGGATGAAGTTAATTCTATCAGGTTTATGTACGCAGGTACTAAAATTAAATTTAAAGATAGAGCCCGGGGTATTATTTATGGTGGTTTTGCTCCAAGCAGCAATTTTACCATTTCTTCAGATAGCGGCAGTACATGGGTCAACTACTCAAAAGGTGGGTTTTACAAATTTGCTTTATACACCGGTTCGTATTTCTATGCCCCACTTTTAGTACCGGTGCAAAACCTTGCTCACGGATTTTTATTACTTAAAAAAAATCCCGGTAGTAATTGGTATTCCGAAGAATCCGTTCTTAATTGGGGCGTATTTCCCGCATTAGATCACATTAATCCTATTAACCCCGATTTTTTATTCGGAATTATTACCGCAAGAGCCGATTCTTTTGCACAAATTACGAGAGTAATTACACGCTCAACAGATGCCGGTGCTTCATGGAACCACTTGCAGACCGAGAGATTACTTTCAGCACACTTTTTTCTTAACGGTAAAACTTTTTGGTATGCAACTTCATCGGGGAAAATCTTCAAATCAAATGACTCGGGTGTTACAATTAATGAACAAGTTACCGGAATTACTTCAAGAATTAACCATATTTTCTTTTTGGATGAAAATACCGGTTGGGCATCGGGAAACAGCGGTGTACTAATTAAGACAACCAACGGGGGTAATGATTGGCAAACAATACAGATACCCGGTTTTAGTACTGCCAATCTTGGCACAATTAATTTTTACGATGAGAACCGTGGCTTTATGCTGGCAATATCCGAATCCGTTAGTAAAGTGCTGCAAACCACTAATGGGGGTTCAAGCTGGGTTGATAACACTCCGCAAGGGCTCTCACTTTATCAGGTAACGGCTCCTTTAGTTCTTAGAAATAACTCCGAAGTTTATGTTTTAGGACAGTTTCCGAATTATATTTATTTCAGTGACCTTGCAGGAGAACAGTGGTATGGAACTCAACTTCCTTCAAATATATGGTTGTATGGTTTACAGGTTATAAACCGGGATAACATATTAATTTCTGCTGAAGGTGCTATCTTAAAAGTAACAAAAGGCTTTATAACTTCTGTTAAAGAAGTTAGCGGTGAAATCCCGCTTAATAATTTTAACTTAGAGCAAAATTATCCCAATCCGTTTAATCCCGAAACAAAAATCAGGTACTCAATACCCTCAAATATAAGTTTAATTCATGTCAAACTAATTTTATACACTATTCAAGGAAATGAAGTGGGTATTTTAGTTGACGAAGTGCAAAATTCCGGAAATTACGAGGTTTCATTTAAGGCAGACGGAATACCTTCCGGTGTTTATTTTTATAAAATTCAGGCAGGTGCTTTCGAACAAACTAAGAAAATGATTTTACTCAAATAAAAATTTAATTTAAAACACAAATAATCGGGCATTAGAAAATTCCCGGATTTCTAAAATAAATTAGGAGAGACGGTGATGAAAACATCTGTAAGAAGTCTCTATATTTTAATTATAATTGCCGCATCTTTAAGGGCGCAAGAAGGGTGGTATTATCAACTACCTAATCAAGTATTTGATATGTACATAATATCTAATAATAATGTTATTGCCGTGGGTGACGGTATTTGGAAAACGACCGATAAGGGTATATCATGGGAAGGTAAGTATCCCGGTTTTGACTATGACACCGAAAAAGGAGCTTTAGCAAGTATTGATTTCGCAAATTCACTAACCGGCTACTCCTGCGGCGGTACTTTAATGGTGAAAACTAATAACGGCGGTAATTCGTGGACTAAGATATCGACAAATTTAAACAATCCAAACTTCAGAGCTTTATCGGTGTTGGATGCTAATACCTGTTTAGCAATTGCACAAGTTCACTCGGGCGCTAATTATACCTCTTATGTAATTAAAACTACAGACGGAGGAGATAATTGGTTTACGGTTAGATCAGACGCAGGTCTGATGACTAGAGGTATAACCTTTGCAGGTGGTTCTACTTTCTATGTAACCGCTTACGCCCGTACAATTCTTAAAACTACCGATGCCGGTACATCGTGGAATGTTTTACAAATTCCTTCGGATGCAATTGATCAACCCGAGTTAGTTTCTGTTGATTTTTTCGACCAAAATCATGGAATTGTAACAGGAAGATTTGCGACTAAAGTTGCAGTTACCGCAAACGGCGGAGTATCTTGGACCGGGTACAATACCAATCCGCAAGGAAACGAACCGGATATCTCATATCTTTCAAACGGAACTGCATATTTAGGTATTGGGAACGGTCAAATCTTTAAATCAATAAATAACGGGCAGAATTGGTCATCCCTTTCGTCTAATCTTACTTTCGGAAACACACAAATTAGCTTCGAAAACGCATCTTTTGGTGTTGCCTTTGTTAATAGCGGAGTTGATTATAATTTTACTATTGACGGTGGTAATTCCTGGAGCAGGAGTGCGCTTAGAAGTGGCGAAGTTGCTAAAATTCCTCCTTCAGGGTACATTGCAACTAATTATAATGACTTTCCGGGATATGAAGGAGTATTAAAATCTTCAGACGGTTTTAGATGGGAGTTTGTTGAAAGTACCTCTCCTTTTTCGAGAGTGCTTGGCTATTCTAACTTTCAATTTCTAGACCCGAATTTAGGATTTTCATTGGCAAATTACCAGGTTACAGGTACAAATTACTCGATTGCCTTGATGAAAACTACTAACGGAGGCAGGGATTGGTTAACCCTTAGAACTTCGCTATCAATTAACGATTACCATTTTGTTAATCCGCAATACGGATGGGTTTGTTATTCGTCCGGTCAAATTTATAAAACCCTTGACTCGGGAAAAACCTGGGGGCAACAGACAACCAATTTCTCCTCTTTGCTTGGTAGTATCTTTTTTATTGATGAGAATAATGGCTGGGCAAGCGGTTGGGACGGTTGTTTGTTAAGAACTACAAACGGCGGGCTTCTTTGGGACAGGATTACTATTCCCGGTTTCACAACTTCGGAGTTTAATAGAGTCGTTTTTTATGATGCTCAAAGAGGATACCTTGCAGGGAGAAAGAGAAATGTTTCTAATGATTTTACCGGTGTTGTTCTAAAAACAAATGACGGCGGTTTAACTTGGACCGAAATTACTCCACCCGGCGTAAACAATGTTATTTACGGTAAGAACTTTTTTATGAAAGGACCCGCAGAAATATATATTTCAAATATTTCGGATAACACAATTATTCAATCAAATGATGCCGGTGCTTCTTGGCAGAGGATTAATTTGCCTTACATTGGGGGAATGTATGTTGTAAACTCCGAAAAAATTTATCTCTTTCCGCAATCATCAGGAGGCTTAAAATCGATTCTCTTGGTTACAAAAGGCTTTGTTACATCGGTTAGGGAGATTGACGGGGATATCAATGTTTCCGGATATGAACTATTTCAAAATTATCCTAATCCTTTTAATCCCGAAACAATAATCAGGTATTCTATACCTTTTAGCTCCGGTACAGACCATGTAAAACTAATTTTATACGATATTCAAGGTAATGAAGTCGGAATTTTGGTTGATGAAGTGCATAATTCCTGTCTCTTATACACATCT